>NZ_JAVJQN010000057.1:0-46189 GCF_040218245.1 Coleofasciculus sp. E1-EBD-02
TTCTGCCTACACCCACGGCAGCAATGACTCCTTTAAGCTGAAGAAACTGGATGTTTCCGTCACCGAAACCAGTTTTGGGGAATATCAAAATGTGGCGACAGTTCAAGCCGATACCGTCAGCGACAGTGATACCAGTGGCTACGTGAATCCTACTGATACCGCTTCCACATCAGCACATATCCTGATTGAAGCTGAGGATATGCACCTAAATGATTACCAAACTGAGCATGAGAACTTCGCTTCTGGTGGCGAACTGATTAAGCTGTCTGATCATAGTGGTTATGCCAGTACCACCTTTGATGGTGAAACCGGAACTTATAATGTGATTGTCGGTTATTACGACGAAAACGATGGTCAAGCTGATGCCAAAGTGAAAATTGGTGGCGATGTTCTAGACTATTGGACATTTGACCAAGACTTAGCCTCTCATCTGGCTTCGCCTGACAACTTTGTCACCCGCCAAGTGGGGAATGATGTTCACATCGAAAACGGTGACACCATCAAGTTATTCGGGTGGGAAGATGGCAATGAGTATGCCCGATTTGACTATATCAAGTTGGTCAATACAGATGCAGCGACGAACGCAGCCGCAGCGGATGAAATTACCGGAACATCTGGTGTTGATGAACTGGTGGGTACGGATGCTGATGAGACGCTGGTGGGTTACGCTAGCTGGGATCTTTTAACCGGAGGTGGCGGTGCTGACAAATTTGTCTTCACCAGTCTCAACGATCGCCGTGATCAGATTACTGACTTTGAAGTCGGTGCTGATGTCATTGATGTGAGTCAAGTTCTTGATGCAATTGGCTATGTCGGCAATGATCCGATCAGCGATGGTTATGTACAACTTGGCTCCAATTCCTACGGTGCAGTTGTCAGCGTTGATCAAGATGGTTTTGGTGATGATTATGATCCGGTAGCTCTAGTTGAGATGGCAAATGCTAATGTCAACAGCTTGTCTGCTAGCCACTTCATTTTCTAATTCCTAGGGGATAGGGAATGCTTGTCCTGAACCAATGACATGGGTGAGGCAAGGCTAATGCTTTGTCTTACCTATTCCGATCAAACGCTATCGGAATGATCAAATTGACTAGCCTACCATTTTTGAGTAAAATTAAAGCAATAGCTATTACGAACCAGGTTTAAACTCAAGTTATTTATGTCAAACAAATGCGAAAAAACTTGAGTTTTAACGCACTATATCAATGAAATAAAAATGAATAGTCCACTCTCACTACCTGAATTTAAACACCATAAATTGCTGCAAAAATGGACAACCACACAAACGGACTATCCTTACAATTCTACCATTCATGACTTATTTCAACGCCAAGCAGCAAAAAGTCCTGATGCCATTGCGATCGCGTACCAGAATCAGCAGCTTACCTACCAGGAACTTGAGCAACAATCTAATCAACTTGCCCAGTATTTACAAAGTCTTGGCGTAACCACAGAAACCCTAGTTAGCTTTTATTTAGAACGTTCTCCAGAATTAATTATTACAATCTTAGCCATTCTCAAAGCAGGTGGCGCTTATTTACCCTTAGAACCCTCCACCCCACCCCAGCGGTTAAACACAATCTTAGCGGATGCCCAAGCCCCTATTTTAATTACACAAAAAAATAAATTAACCGCTCTGCCAAAACTCCCAGACTCCCTGCATCTCCTATGTCTGGACGATTATTTCAATTCAACAACATCTTCTCCTCCTGTTCCACCAACCCATCACGTTAATAGTCACAATTTAGCTTATGTGATGTACACATCCGGTTCCACGGGTAAACCAAAAGGCGTTTGTGTACCCCATCGCGGCGTAGTTCGGCTGGTCAAAAATACCAATTATGCCCACTTTGGTGCCGATGAAGTCGTGTTACAACTAGCTTCTATCGCCTTTGATGCGGCAACCTTTGAAATTTGGGGAGCTTTACTCAATGGCGGTAAACTGGTTTTGATGCCCGCGAAGATACCCTCTTTGCAAGAAATTGGTACTGCTATTCAACAACACAAAATCACCACATTATGGTTAACCGCTGGCTTATTTCATTTAATGGTTGAGGAACAGATAGAAGCCCTTAAACCCTTACGGAAACTCTTAGCAGGTGGTGATGTTTTATCAGTTCCCCATGTCAAAAAAGTCTTAACTGAGTTACCCGATTGTCAATTAATTAATGGGTACGGTCCCACTGAAAACACCACCTTTACCTGTTGTCATCAAATTACACTTGAGGACACCACAAAACCCTCTATTCCTATCGGGCGTCCCATTGCCAATACCCAAGTCTATATTCTCAATCCTAAGTTACAACCCGTTCCCATTGGTCATCCCGGAGAATTATATATTGGTGGCGATGGATTAGCCCGGGGTTATCTGAATCAACCGGATTTAACCCAAAAGCGGTTTATACCTAATCCCTTTAGTCAGGAGTCAAATTCTCGTCTATATAAAACAGGAGACAAGGTGCGTTGGCGAGACGATGGCGTAATTGAGTTTTTAGGACGATTTGATTTCCAAGTTAAAATTCGGGGATTTCGTGTTGAACTAGCAGAAATTGAAGCCGTTTTACAAGACTATCCGAACGTACAAACTGTTGTGGTTTTAGCCAGGGAAGATACACCTGGGGATAAACGTTTAGTGGCGTATCTTGTCCCCGAAGAGCATCATCAAACCTTAGATTCGGATCACATCAAATCTTTTCTGCTCAAAAAACTGCCCAGTTATATGATCCCCTCAGCCTTTATTGTCTTAGAGCAATTTCCGCTGAATATTAATGGCAAAGTTGATCGACAAGCGTTACCGAAACCTGATCAGAATTTAGGGTCAAATCGCCAATTAGTCAAGCCTTGTAACCCAACAGAACATCAGATTGCAGCGATATGGCAAGAAATTTTAGGCTTTGAAGTGGGTGTTCATGAAACCTTTACTGAGTTAGGCGGAAATTCTTTACAAGCGACTCGCATTTTGTCTCGGATTCGAGATGCATTTGGCGTGGATATTCCGGTATCAGCGATGCTGCAAAACGGTGAATCCTCTGCAGCAACTGTTGCCAGTTTAGCTGAATATGTGACGCATCGCGCTATCCAGGAGGATGTGAGTGAAATTAATCCGTTAAAGCCAATTAATCATGGTCATGATTTACCCTTAACTGTTTACCAAGAAAGAATCTGGTTATTGGCACAACGCGCCGAACAACACCCCATCTACAACTTACCCATGGTGTTCCGTCTTCAGGGGACGCTGAATATTACACTATTGGAAAAAGCGATTAATCAGGTGATCAAACGCCATGAATCTCTACGCACTATTTTTTCGGTGGTGAATGGATTACCCAGACAACACATTCTCCCTGAACTCAAGATTAAGATTGCTGTTGTAGATGTGAACACTGAACAGTTGAGTCAAGCCGAGGAAGAACAACATATTCAAACCTTAATTAATCAAGAAGCCAGCCACGCCTTTAATCTGCAAGCCGATCCTCTGATTCGGGTTAAATTATTCCAATTGCGAACAGATGATTCTATTTTAATGATGACTTGCCATCACATTATCAGTGATGGTTGGTCGTTGGGCGTCTTATTAAATGAAATTTCGCTATTCTATACTCATTTTGTCCAAAGACGTCAATTAGACTTACCAGAAATTAAGGTGAATTATGGTGATTTCACCCTATGGCATCAACAACGACAACGAGACACTGAAACCGCACTCCTCAACTATTGGACGAATCAACTTACGGGTGTTTTACCTTTGTTAAACTTACCCACAGATCATCCTCGTCCTGCTAGACAAACATTTAAAGGAACGATTCAATATTTTCACATTAACCAAGACGTCAGGAATCAAATTGAGGCGTTCAGTCAAGCTCATGGCGCTACCCTATTTATGGTGCTAATCGCTGTGTTCCAAATTTTACTTCATCGTTATAGTCATCAAGACGATATTGTGATTGGCTCTCCAATTGCTAGCCGCAACTATAGCAGCTTAGAAAATTTAGTTGGTTGCTTTGCCAATATTATTCCGTTAAGGACTCAGATCAATAACAATCCGTCTTTCCGGGAATTCCTGGCACAGGTCAAAAAGGTATCATTAGAGGGGTATACCTATCTAGATTTTCCGGCGGAGAAGGTGTTATCAAACTTTAAATATAAACGAAATCTTAGTTATTATCCCTGGTTTCAGGTGGTTTTCATTTTGCTGAATGTTCCTCAGCGTGATCTTGAATTACCTGGACTTAAAATTACTGATAAAAGGTTCAATAAAGGAGCGGCGATTTGCGATTTGGTTTTTTTAGTTGAGCCGAAAGCGCAAGGATTAAAATGCTCAATTGAATATAATACGGCTCTGTATAACGATCAGACAATTACTCGTTTGATTGGACATTTTCAACAATTACTCCAGGAAATTATTACCCATCCCGAACAACCGATTAAACAGTTGCCTCTGTTAACCGAAGCTGAAGCAAGTCAACTATTACCAAGTCCAAGTGCTGACGAAGCGTTATCTGTACCCAATACTGCTGGCAGCAAACATCAGTTTGTTGAACCGCGCAATGAATTAGAACGGCAACTCCAGAACATCTGGGAAACTGTTTTTCATCTTAAACCTATTGGTATTCGTGATAACTTCTTTGAATTAGGCGGGCATTCTTTGCTCGGACTACGACTATTTAGTAAAATTCAACAACAGACAGGTCAAGATCTTCCGGTGACGACAGTATTTGAAGCCCCAACGATTGAAGAATTAGCTAAGATATTACAGACGGAACAAGAGATTGTTCCTGAATCCTCAGTTGTTACAATTAACCCCAACGGAAATAAACCGCCTTTATTTTTTGTTAATTCGATCAACTATGCCTGGAAGCTTAGCTCATATTTTCCCAAAGATCAACCCGTTTATTGTGTTAATATTTTTGAAGTTATTGACTATTTGACACAAAATTTTTCTCAATTTACGCTCAACGATATTGCTCAGAAGTTTATCGAAGACATGCGCCAAATTCAACCTCAAGGTCCTTATTCTTTAGTGGCATATTGTAATGATTCTTATTTAGCCTTTGAAATTGCTCAACAACTTTATGATCAAGGTGATCAGGTAAATTTCTTAGGGTTAATTGATGCGATATGGGGAATTGAGCAAGTTGGGTTCAATTTTCACTATCAGAATTTGCGTGAATTAGGATTAAGTTATTTGTTTCAGAAAATCAGATATCAAAGAAAATTATTTTGTTTAATTGAGAGGATACGATTGAATCTCAAAAAAGCTCTAAGTAAATTATATTCACGTTTAGACACGCCCATACCGCGTCGGCTAAAAGCAAACGAGGTTCTGGAACAGTTTAGACAAGCGACGAATAATTACATACCCCAAGCCTATCCAGGTAAAATCAATCTCTTTATTTCCAGTGAGTTAAGAAACTTGAGCCATGAAATGTTTAGCAATTTAGCTAGGGCAGGTTTAGACGTTCAAGAGATTCCAGGATATCATAATAGTTTTTTGCAGTCACCTCAAATTGAACGACTTGCCGAAAAATTGCAAACGTATTTAACCTGAATGATACTGACGCATAAGCTGGTGGACAATCCCCACCCTACGGTAGATCAAGGGTTTCGGTGATATGGATGATCCAGAATTCATTGTAGGGGTATCCCCCTGGCATCAATTACAGCACTTTTGGTAGTAAGTTAGGTACACAGACAGATCCCCGACTTCTTGGAGAAGTCGGGGATCTTGCTTAGAATCCCTCCAGTGGAGTTGGGTCGCCCTTTACTCAATCGGGGATATTAGGGTTCATTGATCAGTATAATCGAGTTGCGATCGCGTGATATCAAATAATTTCCCATTAAGAAGTTGATACTGATCACTCAACGGTTGTCCCATACATAAAACAGACCATTTGAATAGAGTTCTTAGAGATTTACAGGTATCCGGACAAGACAAAACATGTTCGACATTAAGTCGCTGAAGTATCTTCCCGCCATGTTCCTTTTCCTTGAAATTAGGATATAGGTTTCCGAGATAATTTTTAGGATGACGAATATCTTCCACATCCCCTTGATAATCAGCTAAAGATGTTCCTAGGACGGCGTTAATGGCATTGGCATCAGCTAAATAGTAAGCTTCTAGCATATTCACCAAAAAATGAACAGAAGCGTGAGTTCTTTGGGTCGCCGGAAGCGTATCAAGGATTTCTCGGTATCGCTCAAAAACCTGTTGTGCTTGTTGCCTACGATCATGCTCTAGGTCATCCACCATGATGACATAAGTATCTGGTCTGTTTAAATGTTTTCTCGCTTCCCAGGCAATTTGTTGAATATATTTATCCGGAATTCCCTTATTCGTTCCAGTAGCTTTAAGTTTTTTCTTCTTTTTCTGTGAATAGTCGGGCGGAAGTTGAGGAACACGGCGCAGGACTTTAAACGTACACCAACCCGATTCCATTAGAGATTTAAATAATTTAGGCAGATGTTCGGCTTCTGTTTCGCCTGTAACCAGCAATCCGAATTGAAAATAATGATATTTTTGACTATCCGTATTAGTTCTACTACTCATCACCTCTCCTCCTCAAATGGAGACTTACTTTGAGGTGCAATCATCTCAGCCATATACAGCGAACCCGTAGCATAGTCTTCTAGCAAATCTTGGATAGCTTCTATCTCACTGACCCGTTTGATCACCGTTTTTCCTTGCCCGTCAAGTTCCGCTGCTAATATATTAGTTGGCTCAAACTGACTGATCAAAACAGGAGAATGCGTCGCTATAAAAACCTGCTTATTCCATTCTTTGGTCGCCAGTTTCACCGCTTTAGCTAAAACCGCTAATGCCCAAGGATGAAGGGATAGTTCCGGTTCATCGAGTAAAATTAATGAATATCGGTTTGACCCTTCAGAAAACAAAGCGGTGAGATTAATCAGCATCTGAAGATGACCATCGGATACCCCTGATGCTCGAATTAAACCTTGACGCCTTTCATCTAAAAAATTCGTATAAACTGTATATCGACCTGTTTGCTCAAAGGCTAAACCATTGAACGACGGAAAACTTTCTTTCATGAAATGAATTATCGTGTCATATCGGTCATCAACCACTCGCCGATCATGTAAATTTCGCAAGACTGACCATAAATTTTCACACCGATCCTGTAATCTATCACCATAATCTGATTCCGAACCCAATCGTTTCAGTTTAAATAGGGACGCAGAACGGGAGTCATAGCGACAGACAAGGCGCAGTAAGTTTTCAATATCAGCCGCCGCTGATGCACTATCTTCCCAGTCTACATACCGCGTTAAAGCCAGTTTTTCGGGATCTTTGAGAGAAATGTATTGGGATTGTCCTCGCCCCACCTGATAAAAAGACGCTTTATCACTTCCTATTTTGCGGTCAATTAAACAAATATTGTCATCAGTTGTATACAACTGTTCTCCGACAAAGGGTTCTATCCTCCCCGATGAATAACCAAACGTAATTTGATAGGTAGCGGATTGAGTTTGAATAGTAATCGATATCGTTTCTCCATCCTCAGCACCATCCCACAGTAAACCAATTCCATGATCTCTATCAGAAGCCGCTAAGGACACTCCCCGAATTGCACAGTCTCGAACAAACCAGATTGTATCGAGAAACGTTGATTTTCCTGATCCATTGGGTCCAAATAAAACATTGAGGGGATTGGTGGTAATGGGAACATTCGCCAGACAGCGAAAATTGTTGATTTGGAGATTGACCAATGGATTAGACATAATCAGTTTTTGCCTCTATACAGACGTTCCACCCTGTTCAAGGGAACCGAGAATCAGGTAATCGCTTGTTGGCTGTGCTTGTCAAACAGGTGAAACTGAGACCGATCAAACACCACACTAATTGATTGTCCCACACTCATGCGCGATCGCGGATCGACTCTGGCGATAAATTCGTGATTGCTTGGCGTCGTCAAATAGACAATGATTTCATTCCCCATCATTTCCGTAACGGATACTGTCGCTTTGATAGAAGCTGGACGAATATCTGGGGGAATATAGTCAGGATCATGAATATTTTCCGGGCGAATGCCAAAGATAACCTCTTCTCCTGAATAATGTTGATAAAATAGGGCTTTTTCTGAAGGTATATGGATTTCAAATGAATCTGTTTTTACATACAGATTATCATCTTTACTAATTAATTGAGCCTCAAAAAAATTCATCGCTGGGGAGCCAATAAAACCCGCGACAAAGACATTATTCGGATAATTGTACAGCTTTTCTGGGGTATCAATTTGCTGCAAGACACCATGATTCATCACCGCAATCCGACTTCCCATGGTCATTGCTTCCACTTGATCATGGGTAACATAAATAAACGTAGTGCCTAATTCGTTATGCAATTTATTAATTTCTGCCCGCGCCTGTACCCGTAATTTCGCATCTAAATTGGATAAGGGTTCATCCATTAAAAATACAGCCGGATTGCGAACAATAGCGCGACCTACCGCCACTCGCTGGCGCTGTCCTCCGGAGAGTTCTTTGGGTTTGCGGTACAGTAAATGGTCAATTCCTAATTGCTTGGCGGCACTTTCAACACGGGTTTTAATTTCGCCTTTCCGCTTCCCTTGTAACTCCAGGCTAAATGCCATATTTTCATAGACAGACATGTGAGGATACAGGGCGTAAGATTGGAAAACCATGGCAATATCCCGGTCTTTGGGTGGAATCTCATTGACTCGCTTATCGCCAATATAAATACTGCCTTGGGTAATATCCTCAAGTCCCGCCAGCATCCGTAGGGAGGTGGTTTTTCCGCAGCCAGAGGGACCGACAAAGACGAGAAATTCACCATCGTCAATGGTCAGATTTAAATCATTGACCGCGATAAAATCATCAAACTTTTTATTGACGCCTTCAAAAACAACACTAGCCATTTTAGAACCTGAATTGGTATGGTAATTTAGCTGTAGAGACCCCAAGTGTAAGTAGGTGGACTTTCATTAAAGCAAGCTACGTCATACTCGCGCAAGCGAAACTAACAAAGGACAAATGACAAAGGACAAATGACAAATAACATTACCCTTTAACCGAACCTGCCAAAATCCCCCGGACAAAATACCGTTGTAGGGCAAAAAACACAATTAGGGGTATAATCATGGTGACAAATGCCCCGGCTGTCAGTAAATGCCATGCTTCGCCGCGAGAACCCACCAACGTAGTTAAGCGCATGGTTAACGGGGCGACATCCGGTGTTCCGCCCAGATAGACTAAGGCGACTAATAAATCATTCCATACCCATAAAAATTGAAACACGGCAAAGGATGCGATCGCGGGTAGGGAAAGGGGTACAATTAAGCGTGTAAATGTGGTCAAATGCGACGCCCCATCTACCGCCGCCGCTTCGATTAAATCTTTGGGTAGGGAACCGATATAATTCCGGAGTAAATAAATCCCCAACGGCATCCCATACCCCGTATGGGCTAACCATACACCTAAAAAGGAACCCGATAATCCCAAATGATTATAGGATCGCAATACCGGAATTAGCGTCATCTGTAAGGGAACAACCAGCAACGCCACGACTAAAATAAATAACAACTGACGCCCTGGAAACTGCATCCAAGAAAATGCATAAGCGGCAAACGTGGCGATAGCGATGGGAATAACTGTCGCGGGAATGGCAATGGTAAAGCTATTTAGAAACGCTTGTCCCATTCCTTCCGCCGTCAAAACATCGATATAATTCCCTAACTGATATTGGGTAAAATCAAAGGGATGTTGAAATACCATCCACCAGCCACTTTCTAACAAATCATCTTTCGGGCGTAGGGAACTAATCAATAAGCCAACGGTGGGTAATGTCCAAATTAAGGAAATGACGATTAAACTTAGATGAACCGGAAGGCTATTAAAGGCATTTTGTAACTGATGAGACAGATGTTTCACAGGATTCGATTTACGGCGACGTTTAGATTTCATCGGCTTGTTTCTTGCTGACGGAAGCGGCGGATATTCACGACCATGATTGGTATAATTACCAGTAATAAGATAACCGCGATCGCACTCCCCCTGCCATAGTCGCGATAGTTAAACATTTCTTTAATCATCCGCGAAGCAATCACTTCGGTGCCTTGATTCCCCGCCGTCATCACAAAGACAATATCAAACACCTTAAGCACCATAATCACCACCGTCGTTGTTACCACGGCTAGGGTGGAACGAATCATCGGGATGGTAATCCGCCAGAAAATTTTCACCTCACTCGCGCCATCCATGCGGGCGGCTTCGATAATATCTGTGGGAATCCCTTTAACGGCGGCGGAAAGCAACACCAGACAGAAACCCGTTTGCAGCCAAATCATAATCGCAATCAGGGCAAAATTGTTAATCGAACGTTCCACTAACCACCCCACAGGTTCAAATCCCAGGCTAGTCACGATACCATTAAGTAAGCCAATTTGCGCTGATCCGGCTGGGCGAAAGGCATAAACAAACCGCCAAATCACACTTGCGCCGACAAAAGAAATTGCCATGGGTAGAAATATTAAGGATTTGGCGAGGGGTTCATAGCGTACTTTATCCATGAGTACCGCCAGAATCAAGCCAAACCCAACACTAAACCCCGTCACCAGAACCAGCCATAACAGGTTATTGCGAAACGCCACCAGCATCGCCTCACTGGTAAACGCAAACTGATAATTCTCCAAGCCGACAAAATTTTGCGATCGCCGATCCAGAAAACTGATGTAAATTGTATTCAGCGTCGGTAGAATTAAGTACGCCGTCAGCACCAGCAGGGCGGGGGCGAGATAAATCCAAGGTAGAATTCGCGATCGCCATTTATGAGGTAAGGTGTTGGCTAGGTAATTCATGGCATAAAATACGCCAAGTACACCGCCACAGCCAATAATTACGGCGATAATTACACTGAGAATTTTACTAAAAACTGACATAAGGTTTTACTTTGACTGGAGGAAACCAATACCGATCAATCCTGTTGCCATCATCTATAATAATCGTTCTCTCCTATCTGTCTGTGCTAAGTAGGGTGACTTAAAGAGCGGGACATTCACCCTAGTGGCTTGACACAGCTAAAATAGGGTTTTGTTTGTAGTAAGCACTTTAGTGCTATAACGCTTAGCTGGAGAGGGCTGAAGCCCTCACTACGAACCAATTCTAATTCATCAACTAAGGTGTGCCACGCCACTAGCTTGCAAGCCTAGTAGTTAAAAAGTCGTCATGCACTAGCTGTGCTAAAGCGGGGACTGTCAATTCGGCTGGTTTACAGTGTTGTAAAATAGTCGTATTCTCGCTATCCTCTAAGCATTAAACCGATGACTCGCACCAAATCCGTTCGTCCTCGTCGTCAAGGCAGACTATTTCCGGAATATACTATACCCCCAGAGGAGTTAGCCAAACGGGAAGCGGAAAAAAATGCCCGGATAAAGCGCTATCGAGAGATTTTCGCTCAAGTCAGCCCTCAACTCATCCCAGATCATTACAACTGGTTTATGATTATTGAACCAAACAGTGGGGATTATTTTATTGATCCGGAAGAAGACGTAGCGATGCAAAAAGCGCGTCAAAAATACCCAAGCGGTATGGTGGGAATTATGCGCCTTAACGAAACCGGAACTTGTGGCAAGATATGATTTCAGGCAAGTTTGGTGAGATTGGTGAACTGATCTTTGAAATTGATTTAGTTGGCGCTGATGCAGAACGATACCCCATTGATGTGTTACTAGATACAGGCTTTACAACGGGCTATTTAGCGCTTGATGCTCAAGATGTCCAAAGCTTGGGTTGGTCGATGATTGAAGGTGAACGTGCGATGCGAATGGTACAAGGGGAGGATTTTTTTGATGTATATGAGGGCAGGGTTTTCCTGGATGAAAGGGAATATATTATTCCAGTGTTAGCTGGATCAGGTATATCCGAACCGCTACTCGGTTTACAGTGGTTGAAAATGCTACCATTGGCGGTGAATTTTGCAGCCGGAATGTTGACGCTGGGGTAAATGGCGAAACGCGATCGCATGGCTTAGAGTAATTCGGATATCCTAGGGAAGAATACCCCCTAAGCCGGCATTTCTCGCGATTGCCATCAAATTTAACCGTAACAAATTTAACCGTAAATTCCCCTGAATCAACGCCAACTGCTGTTTCCGCCAATGCAGAAAACAGCGATAATAATTAATACAAAATCCGGATTAGCCACCCTCGTTATAACCCAGTCCGCGCAGGCGGACTACCCTTCGGGAAGGCTTCGCATACATTGGTGTAGCAGCGATTTCAATCGCCTCCTCTGGCATTCCCTAGGATATGCCGGGGGAATCTGACAAACCCATTAATATAGAGAGACATGGCACAACTGCAAAGCAAGCGAGTAACTGATGACTTCAACTCTGCTCAAAACTCCACCTCTAAATGCCCCAACTATTGAGACATTACCAAATGGTCTAACCATTGTGGCAGAGCAGATGCCTGTCGATGCGGTTAACCTGAATGTCTGGGTGAATGTGGGTTCCGCCGTTGAACCTGACCCGATTAACGGTATGGCGCATTTTCTCGAACACATGGTCTTTAAGGGAACACCACGCCTGAACAGTGGCGAGTTTGAGCGGCTGATTGAAGAATGTGGTGCGGTGACGAATGCGGCAACCAGTCATGATTATACCCACTACTATATCACCACAGCACCGAAGGATTTTGCTCAACTCGCGCCCTTGCAACTGGATGTGGTGTTAAATCCCCTGATTCCCGATGACGCCTTTGAACGGGAACGGCTAGTGGTGTTAGAAGAAATTCGGCGTTCGGAAGATAGTCCCCGTCGCCGCACCTTTCGGCGGGCGTTAGAAACCAGCTTTGATTACCTCCCCTACCGTCGCCCGGTACTTGGACCCACCTCTGTGATTGAAACCTTAACTTCTCAGCAGATGCGGGACTTTCACAGCACCTGGTATCAACCCAAGACGATGACAGCCGTTGCGGTGGGCAATTTACCCGTGGAGGAGTTGATTGAAACAGTGGCGCAGGGATTTGCTCAAGCTGGGGTTAAGGGTGACTCTGAGTATACCTCCCGTCTCACCTATAAGCCAGAAGCGCCGTTTACGGATATTGTGCGCCGAGAGTACGTAGACTCGACATTACAGCAGGCGCGATTGGTCATGCTTTGGCGAGTACCGGGATTAAAACAATTGGAGAGTACCTATGCATTAGATGTTTTAGCCGCTATCTTAGGACAGGGGCGGATGTCGCGGTTGGTGCGAGATTTGCGCGAAGACCGTAAACTGGTGACTCATATTGGGGTGAGTAATATGACTCAGCAGCTACAGGGGATATTTTATATTTCCGCCCAGCTTCCCACAGAGAACTTGGACATTGTGGAAGCAGCGATTGGGGAACATATTCGTCAGCTACAAACGGAATCTGTCGCGGCGACGGACATTGCCCGAATTCGTACCCAGGTGGCGAATCGCTTTACCTTTAGTAATGAGAAACCGAGCGATCGCACCAGTCAATATGGGTATTATCACTCGCAATTAGGGGATTTAACCCCAGCCTTAAATTATCCGGCTCGCATTCAAGCGGTCAAGGCTCACGATATTCAACAGGCTGCTCAGGATTATCTGGCAACGGATGCCTATGGTATTGTGACGATGAAACCAGCGTAAATAGACGGGACGAGATAAATAAGATAATAGGGCACGGCAATGCCGTGCCCCTACTACAATTTAGGGATAATTGATAATGAAACCTCTAAGCAATCGCACTAAAATTGTTGCTACCATTGGTCCTGCGAGTAATTCACCAGACATTCTCAAGCAAATGGTGCAAGTGGGCATGAATGTGGCACGGTTGAACTTCTCTCATGGTAGCTACGATGACCATGCTCATACCATTTCCTTGCTACGTTCTATTGAAGAGGAATTAGATACACCGATTACGTTACTCCAAGACTTACAAGGACCAAAAATTCGAGTCGGGAAACTGCCCGATGCAGGACTTAACTTAGTTCAAGGAGAATCCATTTCCTTAGTTCCCGTTTCTGAATTCAATCATCAACCGAAAACGGTGGCTATCGACTATCCCCACCTAGCTCAAGAAGCGGAACCCGGAGTGCAGATTCTCCTGGATGATGGACTCTTAGAACTGCGGGTTGAGGACATTGACGGTAATACCGTTAAATGTCAAGTTGTCGAAGGGGGGATACTCAAAAGCCGTAAAGGGGTTAACCTGCCCGGATTGAGCCTAAATCGCCTACCCTCGATGACGGACAAAGACCAACAAGATTTAGAATTTGGCATTGCTCAAGGGGTTGACTGGGTGTCCTTAAGCTTTGTTCGGTCTGCCGAAGATATTCGTACTCTCAAAGGATTTCTCCAGCAACACAATGCCTCATCCCTACCTGTGATTGCCAAAATCGAAAAACCTCAAGCGATCGCGAACTTAGAAGCCATTATCAATGAGAGTGATGGAATCATGGTAGCACGGGGCGATTTGGGTGTGGAAATGAGTCCGGAAAAAGTGCCGTTTCTGCAAAAGAAAATTATTCGGATATGTAACCAAAAAGGGATTCCAGTAATCACAGCCACCCAAATGCTCGATAGTATGATTAATAATTCCCGTCCAACTCGTGCTGAAGCCAGTGATGTGGCGAATGCAATTATCGATGGCACGGATGCGGTGATGCTTTCTGGGGAGTCAGCCGTGGGAAAATATCCACTTAAAGCCGTGACCATGCTAGCCCGTATTGCTACGGATGTGGAACCGGAAATTAAGTTTGTTAATTATCCCCCAGCCGCAACCAATGAAGCCAATGCCCTCAGTGAAGCGCTCAACACGATTGATAAAATTCTGGATTTGCGCTGTATTGCTGCTTTCACCAGTACCGGTCATACTGCCAAACTAGCCGCCGCAGAGCGTCCAGGAGTTCCTGTTATTTCTCTGACGCCTAATCGGAAAGTTTACCACAATTTGAATTTGGTTTGGGGGGTAAAACCATTGTTACTCGAGCAAGAAGTTGAGTCCTTTGAAGAGTTAGTGAATCAAGCCCAAACTCAGTTACTAAAACGGAATTTGGTGGTAGCTGGAGATAAAATTTTAATTATCGCTGGGATTCCGACAAAAGTCTCCGGCGGGACTAATTTGCTCAAGATTCACACGATTAGCGCTGAATCCTAAATCTGGGTTAACTACGGTTAGCCTGTTGGGTAACGCTTACGCTCTACCCAACCTACTTACAGTTCCCTCCCCTCCCCTCCTGACAGGTGTAGGTTTTTTACTTGAGGGTGGGGACAAGACAAGGAGGACAAGGATGGAAAGAAGACAAGGGGGAAAAACCGTACAGCATTTTGTTCGGTCAAGCTAACTTCTAAAAGCCGAAACGCCCTATTTTTCGTTCTCACTCTTCCTTGTCTACGGTCGCTGAGCGAAGTCGAAGTGATGGTCTACCTGTCTACCTTGTCTTGCCTAAACCCCCATCTTAAAAAACCTACCCTTGTGAGCTCCCCTCCCCACACTATTGATTCAGCAACCCCTACTGATTAACAGTCTAGTGCAAGAAGGCAGAAATAACTGAACAGCTAATATCTCCCCCAGCTTCCCCAGCTTCCCCATCTCCCCCAGCTCCTCCACACCTCCAAAGCTGCTCACCTCTTTCCGCCGCGCTGCACTAGACGCCGTGTTCTTGATAATCTTCAGAGGACTTCGGATCTAATTCCCAGCGCTGCTCATCCCGTCGTTCGAGCTTATTGGTGACTTGCACCGGTTCTTTTTGAGCGCCTTCGACACCAACGGCTCGCTCCATCTCCTGGGTCACATTTTGCTCTGGCGTGGGCGTTAAACCGCCAACGGCTTCCTCACCGCCTACTTTTGCCTGGTAGAGGTTGGCATCAACATCGCTCGTGGTGGGTTCACCGCTTGCCATACGGTTTCTCGATTCTTCAATTAATCTACCATCAGCCGTGTCGCGATCGCTCAGTCCCTCATAAGTCGGTTCTATTTCGTTGGTTTCCTTACGTGTGTCTGATTCTGATAGGGGGTTGGACTGAGATTTGTTAATGTTTTCAGGTTGCATATTGGCTTGTATATTACTATCCGCACTCACAGCTTAGCCTTTCGCAGGCACATCAGTTTATTACCCCAGAGCGAATCCCAATTTATTTCTTTTGAGGGATGACAACTCTATGAGTCATTCCTAAGCTGAAAATGCTTATCAATACTACCTGTTTAGCCCGTAGAATTTTCGTGGCGGAAAGAATACCCCAGAAAAATTCTACCTTCGATCAAGTAATAAAGTCGTTAACAATTCCAATGATGATAACCGATAATACACCCAAAAAAGTTGCCATTCTGATTGATCAGAAGTTTGAAGATGCCGAATTTCAAATCCCTTATCAAGCGCTGCAACAAGCGGGGGCGCAGGTTGTGGTTCTGGGTTCGCGCATGAATGACACCTATCAGGGGAAACAAGGCAAAGTTTCGATTAAACCGGATGGTACAGTCACCGAAACCCGTCCAGACACCTTTGATGCCGTAATTATCCCAGGCGGGATGGCACCGGATACGATGCGAAATAACCCTAATGCCGTCCAATTTGTGCAGAAGGCGATGGAGTTGAATAAACTCGTCGCGGCGGTTTGTCATGGTCCCCAAGTGTTAATTGAAGGGGATTTACTTCAGGGCAAAAATGCTACCGGATTTCTCTCGATTCGCAAGGATATGACCAATGCTGGGGCGAACTATGTGGATGAACCCTTAGTCGTGGATGGAAATCTGATTACCTCTCGTCAACCCGGTGATTTGGCAATATTTACCACGGCAATTCTCACCCGCTTGGGGTTAGGGATTCCCGATCAAGCGTTACCCGATGAAACGGATATGACGGCTCAATGGTGGCAATTAGCCGAAGCTTGGGGGGGGAGTAGCAAGCTTGACATTGTGAATGGATTGAATACTGCCTTAGCCGGGGAACGATATGGGCGAAAAGCCTTTGAGTATTATGCCCAAAAAGCCACTGATTTAGAGTTGCGATCGCTACTGCAAGAAATCATCGAAAATAAGCAGCATCACATTATTATGCTGGAGAATCGTTTGAGAGATTTGCAGGCGTTTGAATCGATTCCGGAAGTGGCGACAGATGCTTATGCTGCTTTACAAAATTGGCTACAACCCAACGATAGTTTATCAATTTTACGCCATGCTCTCGGTGACATTCAAACGGGTGTTGTTGATGCCTATAATCTGCGGAAACAATTCACCGATCCCACCTCAACGGTGCTGTTTACTCAGATTGAAACCGAGTTGGCAGACTATGAACAGCGTTTAGCTGACCTTTATCATAATCGTCTGGGAGAACAAGAGCCGACGCCTGCTGAACCGACTACCTTAGCGGCTGTTGGCGGTTAAGTCATTGGTCATTGGTCATTGGTCATTGGTCATTTACCAAGACTTTGGTGGGGACGCGATCGCAGATCGAGGCGATGTCTCGGACATGAATCCTGCTCAAGCCTGTGTGGAAGCGACGATTAACCAATACGGGACGCTGGATATCCAGCCGGGGATCTGCGTCTGGATCACGAAAAAGAAGGGTTAAGGAATAAAGAAACCCAAACAATCCGCTAATACCGAGTTGCGCTCCTTGATCTGACCAACTATCTAAGCAAGATCCCCGACTTCTTGGAGAAGTCGGGGATCTGTCTGTGTACCTCACTTACTTGAAAAGCGTTGTAGCGTTAATTTTGTCCGACTACTTATGAATGATTCATAACCTCAAAAAACCGAATTGTGAATTGGGTTCCTTGATCTGGCTTGATGTCCAATTCTCCCTCCAACTGTTCAGTTAAAGCCTGGATTAACTGAAATCCTAATGTCTTTGGATTCTCCGGCTCAAACCCTTCAGGTAAGCCAATTCCGTTATCTTGAACCGTGAGAGTCAGTCTGCGATCGCACTCTGATTTCAGTTTGATGGTAATCACACCTGGACGGGATTCCGGAAAGGCATATTTTAAGGCATTGGACAGTAACTCATTTAGCAGTAAGCCACAGGGAATCGCCGTGTCTAGGTTGAGAGAAATCGGTTCAATGTCAATCTGCAATTCAATTACGTTGCGATTCGCGCCATAAGACTGGAATAGATATGTGGCTAAGGTTTCGATATACTCGGCAAAATCAATCTTTTCTAGAGAGGTAGATTGATACAATTGATTGTGAATCAGCGCCATAGACTTAACCCGATTCGCACTCTGTTGGAAAATATCCAAGACTTGGGGATCGGTTAACGTCTGGGACTGGAGATCCAGGAGACTGGAAATAATTTGTAAGTTATTTTTGACTCGATGGTGAACTTCTTTTAGTAGGACTATTTTTTCCCGCAGGGAGGTTTGCAGTTCAGCTTCAACCTGCTTTTGTTCCGTGATATCAATCCCCACTAAAACCGCCGCCTGACCTTGTTTGTACTTTTGCGCGATAATCAAATAATGGCGAATCGAATCCTTAATTTTTAAATCAATCACCTGAGAGGTGGTAAGTTCTGAGTTTGCCAAGAACTGGTGTACAAAATGGATATACTCTGTGCTTTTATTGTGGAAGCCAACCTCTTGACCAACAAAGTCGCTGGGAGACAAGCCCCAGAGATTTGCTGAGTACTGATTAACACCGAGATATCGCCCATCTGCACTAATCCAAGCCACACAACCGGGTACAGTATTTAAAATAACTTGCAGTTGTTCATTCGTTTGTTGTAGGGCTTCAATAAACTGCTGGCGTTCGGCTTCTAGCTGTTTGCGATGGATAATATCTTGAAAAGCAGCGATGCTATAGATAATATTGCCTTGTTCATCATAAATAGGAGTCGCTAAAATCTCCCATAAGCCTTTCTTGCCATTGTTGCGGATTTCCAAATCATCAACTTTGACTTGTTCTCCCCGTAACGCCCGACAAACTGGATAGTTTTCTGGGGGATATAACTGATCCGTTCCCGCAATATAGAATTGATAAAGATGAGAATAGTCCGTAATCGGAGCATCAGTGAGCCGTTCTACGCCCAATAGTTTAAATGCTGCTGTGTTAAAAAATACGGGTTGGATCAATTTATCAAATACTGTAATGCCGACGGGAATGGCTTCTAAAATTTGATTCAGCTTTTTCTCACTGGCACGTAGTAAACTATTTTCTCTGATGTGGGCTAGCGTTTTCCATTGAACATAGCCATAAATAGCGCCGAAGATAAGAATCCCATAAAGGGTATAAGCCCAGCCTGTTTTCCAGGGGGGCGGGATAATCGTAATCGTCACAGATGTGCCTTCTTCGTTCCAAACTCCGTCATTATTAGAACCTTTAACTCGAAAGGTGTAGGTACCGGGGTCGAGGTTTGTATAACTGGCGTAGCGTCGAGTTCCGGAGTAAATCCAATCGTGATCAAATCCTTCGAGTTTGTAGGCGTATTGGTTTTTTTCGGGATTGGTATAGTCAAGGGCGGCAAATTTAAAGCTAAAGAAGTCGTCTTTGTAAGATAATTTAATGTTTTTGGCAACGGAGATGGCGGGGTTGAGTTTGACAGTTTGATCAAAGATTCTAAAGTCGGTGATGACAATAGGGGGAATATGGGGATTATCTTTAACTTGGTCGGGATAAAATAAGTTGAAGCCATTGAGTCCGCCAAATAACATCGCACCATCTTTGGTTTTGGCGTAGGCTTTCACGCCATCGAACTCGTTTCCCTGAAGTCCATCACCGACATCGTAGTTTCTAAAGGTTTCCGCTTCGGGGTTAAATTTGGATAAGCCATTGCCTGTACTTAGCCAGAGATTTCCATTATCGTCTGCGAGGATACCGACAACGGAATTGCTGGGTAAACCGTCGTTTTCGGTGTAATGGGTAAAGGTTTCAGTGGCGATATCAAATTTATTGAGTCCGCCGCCGTAGGTGCCTAACCAGAGTGTCCCGGCTGGGTATTCATTGATTGACAATACTCGGTCATAGCTTAGGCTATTGGGGTTATTGGGGTCATGGGTGTAGCGGGTAAATTTTTCAGTTTCGCGGTCAAATTTGTTGAGTCCGCCGTTTATTGTAGCTATCCAGAGTGTCCCGGACTTGTCTTCATAGATTGAGAAAATATTGTTGTCACTCAAGCTATTTTGGTCATCTGGAGCATACATGTAATGGGTAAATTGCTCTATTTTCCGATCAAATTTATTTAATCCACCATGTAATGTACCAATCCATAACACACCAGAATGGTCTTCATAAATTGACCAAATATAGTCATCGCTTAAGCTATGGGGATTATCCTTATCGTGAGTGTAATAAGTAAATTGTCCAGTTTTTTGATCAAACTTGTTTAATCCTCCACCCCCTGTACCAATCCAGACTATGCTCGAATGATCTTCATAAATTGACCAAATCTTGTTACTACTCAAACTACTTGGGTTATCTGGTTCATGGATATAGTGGGTAAGTTGCCCAGTTTCGGAGCTAATTTTATCTAATCCACTGTTGAAAGTGCCAATCCATAACGTTCGATTTCGGTCTTCATAAACCGACGATATATGATTATCAATTAAGCTATACAGCCTAGAATATTCGTTTTGGGGATTAAAGAACTTAGGCTCTTTTGTGTCTAACTTATTAATGCCACTGAAGCCAGTGCCAATCCAAATAATTTCTGAGTCGTCTCTCAGGATGGAAACAACTGTATTTTCACTCAAGCTATTTGGATTATTCGATTCATTGGTATAATGTGTAAAAACCCCTGTTTCAGGATTAAATTTGTTGAGTGCTGTACCATATAAAGTCTTATACCAAGTACTGGTTGTCAGCCAGAGATTGCCGGATTCATCTTCAATAATTGAACTGACAATATTATCACTTAAACTATTAGAATCATTTGGGTTGTGTTTGTAATGGGTAAATTCCCCAGTTTCACGATTAAATTGATTTAGTCCTCCTCCACCAGTACCAATCCAAAGTCTACCTAACTTGTCTTCATAAATTGACAAAACAGTGTTGTTACTTAAACTATTAGAATCATTTGGGTTGTGTTTGTAATGAGTAAATTTCCCAGTTTCACGATTAAATTGATTTAGTCCTCCCCCACCAGTACCAATCCAAAGTCTACCTAACTTGTCTTCATAAATTGACAAAACAGTGTTGTTACTTAAACTATGAGGATCATTTGGGTTGTGTTTGTAATGAGTAAATTTCCCAGTTTCACGATTAAATTGATTTAGTCCTCCCCCACCAGTACCAATCCAGAGCTTATTGTAGCTGTCTTCGTAGATTGACCAGACAGAATTAGAACTTAAACTATTGGGTTTAGCAGGGTTATGGATATAGTGAGTAAACTGCTCAGTTTTGCGGTCAAATGTATTTAGTCCTCCATTATCAGTACCAACCCATACAATACCTGACTTATCTTCATAAATTGACAAAATAAAATTATCAGATAATGTCTTTAAATTGAGTTCATTGTATTTATAGATAGTAAATTTGTATCCATCATATCTACTTAGTCCATCTTGAGTCCCAAACCAAATCCAACCTTGACTATCCTGAAGTATAGCCAGAATACAACTTTGAGGCAATCCCTCCTCAACCCCAATGTGGAAAAATTCATGATTAATTTCTGTTGCATAAGCATTCGTTGGGATGTTAATTAATATTGAAATTACCAAAATTATTGTTATGATTATGCCTGGAAATAATCCTAGGGTTTTACGACTTATCTCCAAGAATAAATTAGTAATATACACACCGTATATATATACAAAATTATCATTATTCAGACAAAAATCAGAGGTTTTCGCTACCTGGTAGTAGATAATCTTAGACCAGGCAGAGAGTAGGATTACTATAGTAGTTTGGGAAAATCATAAAGTTATTCTACAGTCACCCTCTTCGCCGTCGGCGACAGGATAATTAGAGTTTTGATTGTTAGTCCAAGACTGTATCGGTTGATCCGTCAGTCCCATTGGCTTGGAGGGGAGAGGAATTTCACAAACTACATTACCGTCTTGACCAGGAACTTTGTTAGTCATTGTTCCTACTAAGGTGTTGTTAATCACTTCAAACTCTACACCACTGGGAATCGTTAACCCGTTCTCTTCTAAAACAGGATTTGTCTTCGAGAGAAATTGCGATTTAAACTGTTCATCTACCCATGTCTGGGCAATAATCTTGGACAAAATCTTTTGAGTTGCTGGATTATTCTTTACCAAAACTGACATTGTTTTTCTCCTATTATTCCAAGAATCTAGTCAAGGGAAGTAATGATAGTCAACGTAGCGTGAAAGGCTGTTAGTCTAACAAGTATTCCTAGAAACCGGGTTTCTCGTGAGGATGACAACGTAATATAAACCTTTCACCCAAAGAAACTCGGTTCCTTGACCGATGTCCTAGGGACTCTTGTTTCCCTTAAATCCGCTACGCCAAGTTATAGTTATATTAATATACAATGCTTATTTTATCTATGCAAGAGGGTCGGGGAAATTAAATCAGTCTGGATGGTATCATTCGGCTAATATACAGATGGGCTACCCAGAATAAACTCGCCGACTGAAGTTTCCCGATAATAATCTGTTCCCACTGTCGCCGCAAACAAATCAGAATTGCCACAGCCGATCGCGCAAGGTGCCAGATTCATCGCTGTTGCTACCAGATACATCGTTTGCATTAAGGAACCGACATCTTTGAGGATGAGAGAGTAAGCAGCAGATTCGTAAACCCAAGCCATTCGTTGGAACCGGGCTGCAAATACTAACAAAATCTGGGATGTACAAGCTTTGCCAGTTGCAAAATATGCCTCTTCTAACAGCGCCTCCACATTCTCATTCCTGCCCGTCAATCGACAAAGCTGATGAGATTCAGGACGATAATGATAAACTCCAGAGTCTAGATTATCACAGGTATTCGCGATCGCATACAATTCTAACTCATATCGACCACCACTATTGGCATAGGGTCTGTGGGTGCATTCCCCATAATCCTTCGCCGTAATTCGCTTATTCCGAGTGCAGCGATACAGAAATTCCCCCAATTGCTTCACGGTTATCGGCTTATCGCTATAACTCCGAATCGATTTCCTCTCCTCAAGTACCCAAGTAAAGGAATAATCCTCCGCCTTGAGTTTCTCGATATCCGGCTGATACAACTCAATAATCTCATCGGACATCCTAGATTGAATCATCGGAGGCTGGGGAATCTTATCCAAAAAGCGGAACGTTTTCCCAGAATCATTGCTATGTCTCCCCTTGCGACTTCTGGCGTGAAACAGCAAATCGTGAAACTCCCAGGATATGAGCGAATGACTCTCATCCTCCTCAATTTTGCCATTATCCTGCACAACACCCAGCATTTGACTACTCAAGAGCAAACTGAAAAATAATTGTACTGTTTCTGGCGTCAATCCAGGTATCCTTTGACACAATTCCTCCCCGGTTCTCGGTTGCGCTAATTCAGAAACCAGTGCAGCGCCGCGCCAATCGGCTAAACTAATTTGGGCGTATGATAAAGGAGATTCCAGGATTAGCTGATTGTCCTGTTTATGACAGTAGGCAAAACGCGAGAGAGTATATTGTTGTTCAACTGTCGCCGATTGAACCTGAAACCTTTTAAACGGATAAATCGGAACTCGTGTAGCGATAGGAAACCCATCCCCAACAACCGTATGACAAATCCACCCTAACTGAATAAACTGATTCAGATAATAATAAAACGTTGCCAATCTCTCAAACCCATCAGATTGGAGAACACTATCACTCAGACTCTCCTCTGTTCCCCCGGCTGTCGATAAACTATTTATCGCACTTAATAATCCCGGCGATACCTGTTCCAGATTCAGCGTATACTGAGGGAGATTACCCTTAATACGGGTTGACTGAATCATCATGCTATCGCGCGACTCTTCAGTTACAGTAATATCCTTACGAAATGACAGAATAAAAGGAAGTGACATAAGGCATTAATCGGGTTCGTAGTTGCACTTGTAGTTGCGCTTGTAGTTGCGTAGTTGCGCTTGTAGTTGCGCTTGTAGTTGCGCTTTAGCGCCGGTTCAACGTTCCTATCCCCACCACAAAATCAGTTGGACACACATTATTGGGCGCACATCTATCATTGGTGTCAACTTAAACGGAAAACCCCCTCACCCCCAGCCCCTCTCCCAACCAGGGGAGAGGGAAGCAAGAAGGAAGCGGTTGCCCCCTACAATCACAAAAACATAGGAATCGGATTAAGCTGAGACTCCAGCAACGGTTGAGACAACCAGCCCAATTTTACCGGAACATCATACAACCGTCCAAACGCCAATCGCCGCCAAAAATGACGCAATCCCGGCACAATCACCTTAACCACAGGCAAACCAATATCCAGACGAGTCTGATCTAAAACTAACACCTCCAAGCCCTGCTTTCCAGCAATATTAACACAACTCCTCACATCGTCCGCCAAATCCTCGCGTCCCATCCGGGAATAATCACCATAACCCTTCATCTTCACCCTCGAATCAGGAACCAGATAGGGCTGATTGGCAATCGTCGCCCTTTGCCACCAATCCAACGCCACTGGATCATTAAAACGATACGCCGTTGTTCCATCATCCGCCACCGATAACACAGCCGGAAGCACCTGATTCATCTCCGTTATCGCACGTAATAGCGCAATTTTCGGGTCAAAATGAGCGCCGAAACCGAAGACAATATCTTCAATCTCACGATTAACTCGTCGAGAAATCGCCGTAAACGTCGGCACATTCAAATCCGTCGTTATATCAATCACCCACATCTCCCGATCAATTGAGCGATAATACTCAACCACCTCCGCTAAATACGGGTCATCAAAACTCGCTAAATCGACCCCTGGACGCTGCACCCGATTATACCACCACAACGCCACTCCATCCCGTTCTACTAACTCCATAAACCCTTGCAAAATTGCCTCTTCTACCGTATTCCCTGCCGCTGCGCCATTAGAATTTGCCCAACAATAGGGATTTTGTTCTCTGGGATAGCCGTAATAACAATAAGCCGTAGGAAGATATTTAAACTGTTGATGGGTTAATGACCAAACAGGCGTCCAGTCTAATTCCTGTTGCGGATCAAAGGGTTCGGGAACCTGTTGACTTGGCGTCGCTTGTTCATTACTTTCCTGACGATTCTCATACTGCGCTTCACTATAAAGCATACAGTGATTCGGATGAATCGCCCGATCGCCTAACTCCTGATAACATCCCCTTTGGCGAATCTCATCCCCTTGAAATATGCCACAATAGCGCTCAATCGCTTCACATAACGCACTCGCTTTTGCCTGACTATCGGTTTTCCCTTTCCCGCCACTTTTCCCGCGCACGGTTTGCCGCAAAAAGTAGAGAGGGTCAAACATCATGGCAAAGTTGTGTCCCGCATAATAACTGTGAATCACCCCATTGTCTGTCAGTTTTTTCGGGTGTAATGTATGTACAACTCCCGTAATCGGACTCACATGATGCTGGTATTTTTTCAGCGTGGCTTCTGGTGAGACAGAACGGTGTCCGCCATCCTGGGTAAAGGTTTTCCTCTGACTGTTGAGATAGATAGGAGATGGGGTTTGGTTAAACTGTTGCGGATTGCCACAGCAGGAACATTGAGGACGCTGAACTAAGGTATGGGTTTCGGTGTTTAGGGATAGGGTATCTACTGTAATAATTTGTCCCGTAACTTGGGGATTTTCGCCTTGGACAATCCATTTAATCAGTTCCGTCGCCGCCAGATTTAATCCGGTTTGCCAGGTGGAGGGGAGGAGGGCTTTGGCGGTGGGAAAAAGTGATGCCTTTGGGTTTTGGTTTTGGATATAGGTTTCCACCGGGCGATTGGTGCGTAACCGTTGCGCTAAACAGTGCCAACATCCAGTTTTTCCAGGTAGAAATAGGGGTCCTAGCCAGAGGGTTGTCCCGATGGGTTTGATTAATAGCCAAGGCTGTTGGTTTTGCCAAGCTTGGTGGTTAATATCAGCGAGTTCAGGGCGCAAATAGTCATCGGTGACAACTAGGGTTAAATCACCGTCTTTCCCCAGGTTTAGGGAGAGGGATTCCAGATGGGTTTTTATGTCTGGAACCGAACAGGTTGCCAAGGATTGCACCGATACGGTTGTGGTTTGTAAGCGATGCCATGCTGAGATGGGATTAACGGGTAAGGTTGCTAGAAAAGCGGCGATTTCGGATGAGATGTGATGCTGGGCTTCGACAATATACCCCTTTTGTTCCATTAACATGAGGGCATAATAAATTTCCGCTGCTGAGGCGGTGTCTTGTAGTTGTTCAATAATATCGTCAACGGTTTGTCCGGTGAGTAAGGGGGTTAATTGGGTGTAAAGCTGTCCGCTGAGGGCAAAGGATTCCTGTTCTGAGATTAAAAATACGGTGGAATCGAGAATTTCAATATGAAAATAGGGTTTAATTATGGGTTTATTGATCATGATAGGGGGTTAAGTGAGTGGTGGGTTATGGCGGATATCTACTGAAATCGTTATTGTTGATACCTCCTGCCCGATAAAATAGGGCTAAAGCCCTTACTACAAACTGTCTGGATTAAATACCGCCTAACCCACCCTACGATTTTATTTGTCGGTGGGGTTGATGTCTCATGCCTGATAAAATAGGGCTAAAGCCCTTACTACAAACGACAAACTACAAACTTATTCAGAGATACCGCGTTTGAATTCGCGGGTGGCTTCAACTTTGGATGCCATCATCAGACACCGAGACAGTAGGTTAATATCAAGATTGGGTAGAACGTGCGATCGCGTGATCCGTTTATATCCCGATTCCTGCAACTGGTACATTCTGAGTACACCATCTTCCCAAAACCATACGTCTGGAACCCCTAATGCTTTGTAGCGGGTTAACTTTCGTTCGCCGCCACTGGTAAAAACCACTTCAATCGAGAGGTTAGGGGTAGTCGCTGTTGAACTACCGATGGCAAAGGATTCGTCAGCTTGGGCGGAAACGTCCTCAGATTTCTCTTTAGTACAACTCCCTAATGGGTTGAATTCGATTTCGTTCTCCAGAAAATACAGGATTAGCAAACCGGCAATCATGCGGCTGATTGATTCATGATCTGGGGAAACGGTCAAGATTTCAACCTCTCCTTTGTAGTAAGCCAGCCGTATTCCCGGAGAGTCGGCAAAACTTTCCTGTAGTAATTTAAACTGTTGCCAACTCATTCCAGAATGGACGAACCGTTGGGCTTTGGGGTGTAAGAGTGCCTGTGTCATGGTTGATCCTCGTCTCACGCCATCGTCAACGACACCAAATCATCTGCCATTTCAAAATTGGCGGTGACGTTCTGCACATCATCCAACTCATCTAGGGCATCCATTAATTTTAGGAGCGATCGCGCCACATCCGGATCAGTAATTTCTATGCTATTCCCCGGTATCCAACGTAACTCAGCATCGCGCACGCTGAAGCCTTGATCCTGTAAGGTTTGATTTAGGTGTTCTAGATTGGTGACTTCGGTGACAACTTCCACCCCCGGTTCCTCGTCGTCTTCAATCCACTCATAAGTTTGGGCACCACCAGTTAGTGATGCTTCCAATAGCCGATCCTCGGACACCTCTCCGGCTACCGTTACCACTCCTTTTTGTTCAAACATCCAACTCACACAACCCGTTTCCCCCAGATTTCCGCCATTTTTAGTAAACGCCGATCGCAAATCTGCCGCCGTGCGGTTACGATTATCGGTAAGGGCTTCAATTAGAATTGCCACACCTCCAGGACCATAGCCCTCATAGCGAATCTCTTCCAGGTTGTCACCACCACTATCAAACTGACCTGACCCTTTCGCGATCGCCCGGTCAATATTATCATTGGGAATACCCGCCGCCTTCGCCTTCTCAATCGCCGTGCGTAACCGGAAATTCCCATTCGGGTCAGGAACGCCGCTACGGGCAGCTACAATGATTTCTCGTGAGAGTTTGGCAAAGGTTTTCCCCTTCGCCGCATCCACTCTCGCCTTCTGGCGCTTAATATTTGCCCATTTACTGTGTCCTGCCATAACTGAAACCAAAATCGGTCGAATCCCGCTTCCCTAGGGTAGCTTGGTCATTCGTCTTATGTCATTTATTAGGGAACGGGGAACGGGGAACAGGGAACAGGGAACAGGGAACAGGGAATAGGCAATAGGCAATAGGCAATAGGCAATAGGCAATAGGCAATAGGCAATAGGCAATAGGCAATAGGGTAATGGGCTATAGAAATTTTGTCTCCCATCTCCCCCATCTTCCCCAGCTTCCAGACGTAGCATGCTACGTCTCTACATTGCTTCCCCTGTTCCCTTTTAAACAGGAAGAAGAACGCGAACGGTAGTGTGTTGATTGGGTATGCTATCTATCGTTAAAGTTCCCCCCAACAGTTCGATTAACCGCTTACTGATACTCAATCCCAATCCTGAACCTTGTTGGGCATAAAGTTTACGTTCAAACTGCTGATACGCCCCCAACTTGGTAATTTGTTCCCGACTCATCCCCCGTCCGCGATCGCTAACTGATAAGGCGTAGAATGATTGATTGGGAACCGTCCTCCCCATCACCGAAACCGGAGTGCCAGCCGTCGAATATTTAAACGCATTATCCACTAATTCTTCTAGGATTTTCTCCAGCCGAGTTTTGGCTATTTGTAGACTGGAATCATGCACCTCAAGAGTCACATCAGCGTCTCGATTCCTGCGTTTCGCCATCTGCCAAACCGTTGCTTCAATCACCGAAGCCGCTGAACTGATTCGAGAACTACGTAAGGCTTGAATCCGATTCGCATCAGTCACCGTGAGTTCTAGTTCGGCGTAGAGTAAAAAGTTTTGAATCAGTCGATGTAATCGTTCGCCGGACTTGCGGATGCTTTCCGACATTTCCTTAATTTCCTGCCGTTCCAGGGTATCTACTTCTTCCACTAATAACTGGGAAAATCCCAGAATATTCGTTAGCGGCGATCGCATTTCGTGGGGGAGAGACAGGCTGATACTGGTGCGTAACTGGTCGAGTTTTTGCGTTTGTTGTTCCTCAATTATCGCTTGTTTTTGTAACCGGGAGGCAATGGCATTCAGTAATTCATCGACACTAAAGGGCTTGGTAATATAATCATCTGCCCCTAGTTCCATCCCTTGACGCAAATCCGTTTTATCGGTTCGGGCGGTGAGAAACATAAATGGAATGGTTGCAGTTACAGGATTTTTCCGTAATGTGTTTAAGACGCCAAACCCATCTAATTTGGGCATCATCACATCACATAAAATTAAATCCGGTTGATACTGCTGCACTAAATCTAATCCCGCACAACCATCGCCAGCGCCGCAGACTTCAAAATCCTCGGCTTCCAGCAATTCCATGAGATTTTCCCGGACGGCTTCTTCGTCTTCGATAATTAGAATTTTTTTCATGGTTTGTATTAACATTTTTTACCAAACTAAAAACTCCTTCGGGGCGGGTTTAGTCGCATCTGGGTGAGGGAAGAAAGGATAGTTGTAAAACCCGCCCCTACATTCGGAAACATCAGGTGTCCTCAAACGGATGAAAGATTTACCCCCGCTAAAGATTTTCCGCTGAATAATAAGGATTCAAACGCTTTGGCGGGCAAAGGCTTACTAAACAGATACCCTTGCATTTTATGACAGTGATGCTGCACCACAAAGGAAAGTTCCGCATCCGTTTCCACCCCTTCCGCCACTAATTTTAAATCCAGCGTATTTGCCATTTCAATAATCGCTTGGGTAATTGCCGCCTGACTCGGATTATCCTGAATATTGCGAATAAAGCAGCGGTCAATTTTCAAGGTATCAAAGGGAAACTGCTGTAAATAGCTTAAAGACGAATACCCTGTGCCAAAATCATCAATGGCAATCTCCACACCCAGCGCTTTTAATGCCTGTAAGCGGCGAATCGCTACATCGGTATTTTCCACCAGCATACTCTCGGTTAATTCTAATTCTAAATACTCCGGGCGCAATCCGGTTTCGGTGAAAATCTTGACTAATCGATGACGCAAGTCTAATTGTTGAAATTGACGCCCGGATAAATTGACGGCAATTTTTAAATGAGGATAACCCATTTTTTGCCAATGGCGAGTTTGCTGGCAAGCGGTTTTTAATACCCATTCCCCAATCGGCAGGATTAATCCCGTTTCTTCTGCTAGGGGAATAAACTTAATCGGAGAAATCAGTCCCCGTTCGGGATGTTCCCAGCGCAAAAGGGCTTCCGTACCGATGATTTTGCCTGTTTCCAAATCAAGTTGCGGTTGATAGTAAACCTGAAGTTCATCTCGTTCTAAGGCATAGCGTAAACTCGTTTTTAAAGCGACCCGATCTGAGGTTCCTTTACTTAAGGCAATCGAGTAAAACTGATGACAATTTCCTCCCTGTTGCTTTGCCTGAAACATGGCTTTATTAGCCTGGTTTAGTAACTGTTCAATATCCCTGCCATCACGGGGATAGAGTGCCATACCAATACTAGCGGTGACAAAAATTTCTTGGTCATCAATGGCAAAAGTTTGGGAGAATTGTTCTAAGAGAGTTTGGGCAACGAAAACTGCATCTTTTTTATGGGGGGTTGTGGGCAGAATAATCGCGAATTGACCGCTGCCTAATCGTGCTACATAATCCTCAAAGGTGACTCCGTTAACTAAACGTTGGGCTACCGCTTGTAATAAGTGATCGCCTACACTATGCCCTAAGTCGTCATTAACTTGATTAAATCGGTCTAAACCGACACACATAATCGTCATTAATTGCTGGCTATGCGTCGATTTTATCTGTTTAAATTGTTCCCGTAACGATAACTGATTAGGCAAGTTAGTTAAGGAGTCATGATGCATTAAATAATCGAGTTGATCCTTTGCTTGCTCAAGTTCGCTACGATACTGCTGCTGCTTTTTAAACCGAGTCGCGATCGCGCCCAGTAATTCTGCCCGGGTAAAGGGTTTGGTGAGATAATCATCTGCCCCTAATTCCATCCCTTGTCGAAAGTCGGCTTTAGCCGCTTTAGCGGTTAAGAAGATAAAAGGTGTGGTGGCAAATGTTGTCTCCTGACGCAGTGTTTTTAACACAGTATACCCATCCAATCCCGGCATCATCACATCACAAATAATTAAATCCGGTTTCTCGACTTTGGCTAAATCGATCCCTTTATAACCATTCGTTGCGCCAATTCCAGTTAATCCTTCGGCGTCCAAGAGTTCTAAGATATTTTCCCGGACGAGTTCTTCATCTTCAATGACTAGAATCTTTTTCATGAGTTTAATATAGGTAAAGTAACGGTTACTGTAGTGCCAAACCCGATGATACTATTAATGTGGATATCACCTTGATGAATATCCACACATTTTTTAACGATGGCGAGTCCTAATCCGGTTCCTGGAATCGTGCCAACGTTGGTTCCCCGATGGAATGCTTCAAATATTCGGTCTTGATCTTCTGGGGGAATACCAATGCCGCGATCGCGAATTTCCATGATAATTTGTTCGCGATTCCCTTTGAGTTTAACCTCAATCGCTTGTTCTGGGGATGAATACTTAATTGCATTGCTTAACACATTCTCTACAATCTGCTGGAGTAATTGCTTATCGAGATTTATTTCTTGGGCATTAAGGGTCGGTTGCCACTCATAACTGATGTTAATACCAGAGAGTTCGGGCTGATTAAATTGTAGGTCTTTGGCTAATGTGGCACAAAATACTTCCAAATCAATCGGTTCTGGGGTTAAGCTAATTTTCCCTGCATCTGCCTTACCTAAAATTAATACATCATTTAATAATTTTGTCATATATTTAACCGAGGTTTGAATTCGATGCAGATGCATCAGTTGTTTCTCATCTGACCATTTATGACGATAATGTTCCAGTAACTCGGCTGAAGAGTGAATCGTAGTTAGAGGGGTGCGAAACTCATGAGACGTTACCGTAATAAAGCGTGACTTTAAATCACTCAATTCCTTTTCTTGTGCCAAAGCATTGAGGATTTCCGCTTGAACTCGTTGGCGTTCCGTAATATCCTCGGCAATTCCGGCAATCCTTGTCGTAATTCCCGCCTCATTCACCACCGGAAACGCCCGTACTCCCATCCAACGTACCGAACCATCGGGGCGAACAATCCGATATTCTTCCTGGAAATTCTCTTCCCCTAGGAACTGTTTTCGTAACGCTTGCGCCACGCGATCGCGATCTTCAGGATGAATGGATTCTAACCAAGATGAAGGGTGTTCATATAAACTTTTAGTCGAACGTCCCCATACCTCCTGATACACTGGACTAATATAGATCATCTGGCTAAAATCAGGGGTGGTTAAAAAGAAGACTTCGCGAATATTTTCCGTCAGTTGACGTAACTGTTCTTCGCTGGTGCGGAGTTGTTCCTCCACCCGTTTTCTCTCGATAATTTCGGCTTGAAGAACATCATTCACTTTCCTTAACGCCGCCGTGCGTTCTTCCACGCGCATTTCTAAAGCATCATTCACTTGTTCTAGGCTGAGTCGCATTTGCACCCGATCCGTGACATCTTGGACAATCACCGAAACTTCTTCAAACCCACTAGCAATAATTCGCGCTTCAAAATTGCGGGCTTTGCCATTCACCCAGAGTTGATATTCTACCCGTTGAATGGTTTTCGTTTCCAGTGCTTGTTCAATATGTTCCCAAATTAATCCCGCCACTGGCGTCGGCAGAACTTGATGTAAATGTTTACCGATAATATCGGCGGCGGGAATAGGAAGCGTGTCGGTTTTTGTGCCATAGCAATCTAAATAAATCCCCGCACTGTTAATCCGAAACAAAGCATCGGGGATAATTTCTAAAAGGGCGTGGTTTCGCGATTCCGCCCGATTTAAGGCGGCGATAACCTGCTGGTGTTTTTGCTGTTGAATGTGGTACTCTTGTTCTTGTTGAATGTGATAGAATACCATCGCCCATTGAGACGCGATCGCACAGACACAATCAATTTCCGCCTGACTCCACTGGCGTTGCGCTTGCGTCGCCATCAGACTAATCGCCCCAAAAAAGGATTGACGATGACAAAGGGGTAGAATTAACAGGGGTAAACTGGAAACCCTCTGCCATTCTTGGATTGGCGCTGGGGGGGGTTCATCCGCGATCGGAAAAATCAGTGGTTTTCCCTGAATTAGCCAAGTATAATATTTCCCGTAGAACTCACAAATTAGCCGAGAGGATGAGTCATCTACAGTTCCCTTTCCTCGCAGTAGTTGATACAGGTTTTCTTGTCTTTTTTTTCCCTTTACCTCTCCCTCAAAGGGTGTCTTAATCGGTTCAAAGTCTGATACTATAAACATCAGACAGGAATCAACGTCTAGAACGTGGCGCAATTGATCCACCGTCGTTTGCAGCCCATCTTGGGGAACACCGTTCCCTTGGCTTACTTGGGCAATCTGCTGCATAATTGCCACTTGTAGGGTTAACAGATGATTCTCCATTGTCCCCAGTTCATTAGCGTTAATTGATAGATGCTTGGATGAGATAGCCATAAGTCATGAATGGATGAAACATAAAAGGTTTGACATTGGCGAATCCTAGAATAAACGTTATCTGGTTAATTTCCACCTCCAAACCATCGGATTGAGTCAAAATTGTAGGGGCGGGTTTAGCCATTAAAACGACTTGTCACCAATACATGAACAACAAAACCCGCCCTGCCTCACCGATAAATGAACTACCGATGAATCATCCCAACATGAGTCGCGATCGCATCCAGCAATTCTGCCAAGGTAAAGGGCTTAGTTAGATAGGCATTTGCGCCCAAATTCATCCCTTGCTTAATATCAGTTTTGGCGGCTTTAGCGGTGAGAAATAAGAACGGAATATTAGCCGTCTTACCTTGAGAACGCAAGGCAGAAAGAACCCCATAACCATCCATTTCTGGCATCAGTACATCGCACAAAATTAAATCCGGATCATGTTGTTGTGCCAGATGCAAACCCTTCTGTCCATTTTCCGCGATAATCGCATCAAACCCTTCTGCGTCCAGCAGTTCCAGAATATTCTCGCGTACAGAATCCTCATCTTCAATCACTAAAATTTTAACCATTGTTGCTCTCCTTAAAATGCCTAACCTGTATTAACGTGTTTAAAAATATGGCTACAATCATGACAGCGATAATCTCCTTATCTATAACTCAACCCATTCCGGTTTCATCTCCTGAAAATGGATCAGAAGACTGAGAGAACCCAGCGTTAAATGGGGGGTTTACTGTCCACTTTGATAAATTGTTGCATAGTGATTCTGATTAGTCCTCGTGGAAAATACGGGGTGTGAACCTGGGTTCAACATTTCATCTCCGTAAATTCACCTTGAAGGGGGTGGGTATCCTGAGTAAAACCGTTGTAGAGACGTTGCATGCAACGTCTCTACCCTCTGGAAGGAAATACGCGATCGCATTGCTCTATTCCCGGTTCTAAGGTACAGTATCCAGAGAGGATAGAGCATCATGACTTCACCAACAGCCAGAACTCAAGAACGGGTACTCGTCGCCGGAGCCACAGGCGGAGTGGGACAATTAACCGTCGCCAAACTCCTAGAGAAAGGGTTTCCTGTGCGCGTACTTACCCGCAACGCCGAAAAAGCCCGGACGATGTTTGATAACCGGGTAGAAATTGCTATTGGCGATATCCGTCAGCCAGCTACTCTCCCCGCCGCCACTCAGACTATTACTCACATTATTTGTTGTACTGGAACTACAGCCTTACCCTCTAATAAATGGGATTTCGACACAATGGATCAAGGGGAGGGGTTAGGAAATTTAATTGAATGGGGTAAAATTTATCTGGATGCCGACTATCGCCGCACTCATGCTCGCAATAGTCCGGAACAAGTGGATGCTCAAGGGGTGAGTAATTTAGTCAATGTTGCACCCAAGGATTTAAAGCGATTTGTGTTTATCTCCTCCTGCGGTGTTTTGCGGAAAGATAAACCCCCCTTCAATCTTTTGAATGCTTTCGGTGTACTGGATGCTAAAGAAAAGGGGGAATCAGCTATTATTAATTCAGGATTACCCTACACAATTATTCGCCCCGCACGGCTCATTGATGGCCCCTACACTTCCTATGATTTAAACACGCTATTGAAGGCAAAAACCGACGGCAAATTAGGTGTGGTTGTGGGGACAGGCGATACCCTAAACGGTGAAACCAGTCGAATTGATGTAGCCGCCGCCTGTGTGGAATGTATTGATCATCCGGTGACAGAGGGGAAGGTTTTTGAGTTAGTGAATAAAGGCGCAAGACCCGCTAAAATTGATTGGACAGCATTATTTTCTGGTCTGGAATAGTTGAGACGTTTAAGGTGCGTGTTTTTTACTGTTATGGGTGAGATAGGGCAGGTTTTGTTTTTCATTGATGGATAATATGATGTCCGGCAAATCACCCTTAATAAAAAAGCCCGAAACCCTTGCGGTTAAAGCATTGCTATTATGGGCAATTCACCGGACTTGATATAACAAGCTAGCGTTAGTCCCTAAACCCGCCCCTACATCAGCTAAAGCACGGACTTTAGAGACAGATAAGGGAGTGACTTGGAATTACATCGTTTTATTTATCTGCTATTTAGGGATTAATTGTGTTTAAAATTTCGGGTCTTCCGGACTTAGTGTGCTAAACTATCAGTTTTAATAGCCAAAGAGTAAGCTAAATAAGGACTGTAGCCTCTAAGCTACTCAAAACGACTTGAAATCCGGGTCTAAATGGTTGAAGCTCTTGCTGTCCAAGATTTTGGACTTTCCAACTAACAATTTAGCACACCAACTACGGAAGACCCATTTTTTCTCTATTAATATATTCGTCTTTGACTGCTAGTTCAAAAGTGGGAAAAGGATAATTTTCTTGGGGTATTGGAGTAATGGCAATATCTACTTGATCACCTTCTTTAATATTTTCAGGTAAACGTTCTAATAGAATAATTGTTTGTCCTTGTATGTAACCTTTCATAATTTATTGCAAAATAGAAAATCTAAGCTTCTGTGAAAATTATTTAAGTTTAAATTGACTACCTTCCTGTCCACAATGCCAACCCACCACCGCGTCCTCTTGCAGCAATTGCCCATTTTTCGACAATAAAATAGCTAAAAAATGCCTTATCTTTTAACGGTTTATCATAAAAAGAAGCCTCTCGCTCTTGACCGCCGCGAATATATCCGTTATACAATGTTAACCCAAATAATGACACGTTCATACGGGTGAAATCAAAAGCCAGGATATTCTTTGTGGCAAAAAACTGAGTCGGTCCAGTGACAACCAGTTGCAGAGATCCCAGTTGTACTGAATTTACCACTGTTCCTTGCTCTTGACTGGCTTCTGAGGGGGAGTAGGATAACTGAATCTTCACCCATTTGGGCAAAAACCGCCCTGCACCCAAAACCACGCCAGCACGCTGACGAGAGCGTTTAGTTCCGGTGATAAACCCTAATCGCCATGTTCCCAGTAACTCGGAATAGCTATGGCGTACTTTTGTCTGTTTGGCTGTCTTCTCAGCGGTTAACAGCGCCTCAACCACAGCCTTTGATTCAGGGGGTTGGGCAGAAGGCGTGGTTAAATATGCGATCGCTTGATCAAGTGTCGGATCAGTTAAGTCTGTGGTCATAACGATTACTATACCAAAAGAGTGGAATAGTTGTAGGTTGGGTTTCGACTTCGCTCAACCCAACGACTTCGCTCAACCCAACAGAATCTAGGGCTAAGGTTCCCTACTACGAACTAAGGTTCGGGTTTGTGTTCTAATAAAACTGTTTTCACGGATTCATATTCAACCTTAATCTGGGATAATAACGCGGCTGTCACTTCAAGATTCTCACTCTTCGCCTGAGCTTCTAACTCCTGACACAAATGAGCTAGACGGGTTGCTCCTAGCATCGCACTGCTGGATTTCAATGTATGAGCGGTTCGCGTCACCAGTTCGGTTTCTCCCTGGGTAATCCCATCGGACAAGTCTTGTAAGAGTTTAGGCGCATCCTCTAGATAGCGGGTAATCACTTCGGCTAATACCTCCTCTTGGTTGAGCATCTCACGTAATTGTTGAAAAATTACGGGATCAAACACGGCTTTATCGGACAGATCCAATCCCGCCACCGTGGTACTATCCGATGGGGTTGTATCAACAGAACTCCCAGAGGCTTTAATTTCCTCTTCCTCTGCTTTCTCTGCTTCCCCTGCTCCCCCTGCTCCCCCTGCTCCCCCTGCTCCCTCTGCTCCCCCTGCTCCCCCTGCTCCCTCTGCTCCCCCTGCTCCCCCTGCTCCCTCTGCTCCCCCTGCTTCCCCTGCTCCCCCTGCTCCCCCTGCTCCCCCTGCTCCCTCTGCTTCCCCTGCTCCCCCTGCTCCCCCTGCTCCCTCTGCTCCCCCTGCTTTCTTTAACGCCTCAACCAATTCCTCAATACGGATGGGTTTGCTGATATAATCATCCATACCTGCCTCGATGCACATTTCGCGATCGCCTACCATGGCATTAGCAGTCATAGCGATTATTCGCGGACGTTGTGATTGAGTATCCTCATCCAAATCAGACGACGCTTGACGAATCTGCCGAGATGCCTCTAACCCATCCATTTCTGGCATCTGTACGTCCATAAACACCACATCATAAGGCTGACGCTGTAGCGCTTCCAAGACTTCTAACCCATTCCCGGCTACATCCGCTCGATACCCCATCCGTTGCATCAGATGCAGCGCTACCTGCTGATTCACTGGATTATCTTCCGCCAGTAAAATCCGTAGGGGTAACCGTTCACCCATCTTGGCGTCAATGTCTGGTTTCTTAGCGCTGTGGATTTTCACCTTAATCGGTATCCCCGCCATCGCTTGCATCAGCACATCACACAGTTGAGACTGTTTAATCGGTTTAGTCAGAAACCCCGCAAACGTCTGCTTCACATCAGGTGTATCGACTTGCAACTCACCCAGAGACGAGAGCATCACCAGAGGCAGCGTTTGACAACCGGGAACTTTACGGATTTTTTGCGCCAATGTCACCCCATCCATCTCTGGCATCTGCATATCCAGAATTGCCAAGTCAAACCGTTCTCCCTGATGCAGCCAATCTAAGGCTTGAACCCCTGATTGTGCCGCATAGCATTCCATTCCCCAAACTTGAGATTGGCGCATCAAAATCTTACGATTGGTGTCATTATCATCAACAATTAGTAGTCGTTGACCATCGAGTTCCAATCGACAAACCTGATTCGTATTCTGCTGGGTACTCGGATCAGCCGGAACCACCAACGTGAAGTAAAAGGTTGAACCCACTCCATCTTGACTTTCTACCCACATTGTCCCACCCATCATTTCGCACAATTGCTTACAGATGGCAAGTCCCAATCCTGTACCACCATATTTGCGGGTGGTTGAGGAGTCTACTTGACTGAAGGGTTGAAATAATCGATTTAATCGTTCTGGAGGAATACCAATTCCGGTATCCTTAACCGCAAATTGAATCCGATAATGAGGGGTAGCCGCCGAGGGAGTAATCCGTGGAGTTAGGCTAGTTTTTGTTTCCAGGCGATCCCATTGTTCATAGTCGAGTTTCTCGGCGTTAACGGAAACAATCACTTCCCCCGATTGGGTAAATTTAACCGCATTACTTAACAGATTCACCAGAATTTGCCGTAAGCGGGTTACATCACCAATAATCATTCGGGGAGTTTGAGGTGTGATTTGATAGGCAAGTTCTAAGTTTTTATCAGTGGCTTTGGCGGCTAACAGATCCAAACAATTTTCAATACAAACTTGCAGATCAAAGGAGACTTCTTCCAACTCCAGTTTGCCGGATTCAATCTTGGAGAAGTCGAGAATATCATTAATAATGGTGAGTAAGGTATCGCCACTATTACGAATTGTGGTGACAAATTCCTGTTGTTGAGAGGTTAACTGCGTATCCAAAAGCAGTCCAGTCATACCAATCACCCCATTCATCGGCGTGCGAATTTCATGACTCATCGTGGCGAGGAATTCACTTTTAGCCCGAGTCGCCGCTAAAGCCGCATCGCGAGCTTGTGCCAGTTCTTGTGCCGCCTGTTGACGCTCAATTTCGCCACCAATCCACTGCGCCATCAGTCGTAACAGTTCAATTTCGATGTCTTTGAATGGCGTTTGTCGGGGGGTGAGACTGGCGAAACAGAGCGTACCATACAAGTCTCCAGCGACAACCACAGGGACACCGATATAGGCTTCGACTTGGAAAACTTTGAAGCCGGGGTGATTGTGCCACTGGCTGGTGCTAGCGGATAAGATACAAAGGGGTTTTTTGGCGTGTACGATTTCGCCGCAGTAGGTTTGTTTCAGGTCAAGAGTGACGCCTTTGAAGCTCAAATTATTGGGCATTTGGGCGGCGATGATTTCATAACGCCCGTTCTCGGTGTCAATGTTTTCGATATGAGAGAGGATACCGACATCCAGATTAAACTGGCGGCGTCCCATGGTTAGTAAGTTTTGCAGCTTTTGCTCAAAGTCAGAATTTTGTCCGGTGGTGACTTCGTATAAGGCGCGAATTATGGCAGCATTTTCGCGCAGTTCTTGTTCAATGTGTTTGCGTTGAGTAATATCAATGGCAATGCCTAGAATTGCGGGTGTTGCTGAACCCGTGACATAAAAGGGAATGCGGGTGGTTTGCACGATGCGGATATTCCCGTGAGCATCGGGAACCCGTTCCTCTGGGATGTGTTTGGGTTGTCCCTGTTGGATAATTTGCCGTTCTTCTTCGCGAATGCGGCGCAGTTGTTCGGGGGATTTAATAAAGTCCTCGTCTTTGTGGTTGAGCAGATGTTCTACTGTTGTCCCGTAAGCATCCGCGATCGCTTGATTGACTAAGATAAACTGTCCATCTAAATTTTTGGCGAAAATAAAGTGAGGCACTAGATCAATGATTTGGCGTAGCTTTTGCTCACTAGCTTGTAACTGTTCGGCGGCTTGCTTGCGATCGCTAATATCTTCGACGGAGCCTTCATAGTACAGCAATACCCCATTCCCATCCCGCACCGCACGAGTATTTTCACTAATCCAGATAATACTCCCATCTTGGCGATATACTTGGGACTCGAAGCTGGAGACAGAACCCTGTTGATGAATTAGGCGTTTAAATTCAGCCCGTTGGTTTTGATCCACGTAGAGTTGATGTTCCCCATTCGTGAGTCGGCTGATCAAGGCTTCGGAAGAGGGATAACCATAAATCTGAGCCAGAGCCGGGTTAGCACTAAGATACCGTCCATCGGGGGTGGTTTGGAAGATCCCCCAACCCGCGTTTTCAAAGATACTGCGATATTTTTCTTCGGCTTCAAACAGGGCTTCGGCGACTTGGATACGTTCTGTGATTTCCCGCTCTAACTTCTGATTCACCTGTCTCAATTCCTTGGTGCGCTCATTCACACGCTCCTCAAGTTGAGCATTCAGACTACGCACCTCGGCTTCTGCTTGCTTGCGATCGCGGATTTCAATTTCCAACGCCTGATTCGCCGCTTGTAATTGAGCGGGGCTGGGTAGCGCCAAGGCTTGGGGAATCAGCGGAATCAGAACTAACGCCGTGTAACAAGAAACCAGAGCCGTAAACGCTTTAATCAAGCCAGAGAGCCAATAATCTGGAAACCAAAGTGTCCAGACTCCCATAGCATGAGTCATTCCACAGGCAATAATAAAAGCACCAAATAAGAAAAATACTCTGGGAAACGGGACATCCTCTCGCTGACTAACAAAGTAAAGCAGAGTAACAGGAATTGAAAAATAAGCCAGCGCGATTAAGGCGTCAGAAATAACATGTAGGGAAACTAAATTCGTTTGCCACAAGTAGCAATGACCGTGAGGAATATACAACAGTGTTGTTAATAAATCTGGCATTGTCAGTCCTTCAATAATCCAGCAGATTGACTCGCTGATCAATCAAGAGTTTTTGCCGTGAGCAGAGCAAAGTTTGAGTTCCCTCCCCTTGACAAAGGGAGGGTTGGGGAGGAGTCCGTCTCAAGGTATTGGAGATCTCAATTAGTTTGATCCTGCCCCTAGTCTACTTGTCTAGTCTGCCCATTCTTATCCGGCTAATGCACAGGTCGATCCGTGAGTTGATCGAATTCCGTTTCCTGTAGAAAATGGCAAAAGATTAATAGCTAACGGTAAATCATCCATTTCTCTCTATTTATTAGCACAACCTGTAAGAAATCTTTATCCCTAACACCTTATCTATAATAGATGCTTTGGCTGGGCAAGCAGGGAAGCAGAGGTGCGGAGGGATACCAGGTGGAAGGACAAGGAAATGTCGTCGGGGCAAGGCATTGCTCATCCGTGTTAACTTAAGCTCAACCCCCCAGCCGCTCTCCCCAAGGGAAAAAATTCGCTAAACCCTGGCTAGATCAACAATGCAGCATTGATGACACGTTAAAATAATGTAATCAAAGATCCTCGCCAACGTTACGGATATCACTATCATAGTTGAGAAAGACTAATATTCACGCTGTTTGCAATGAAAGGAGAATCAATCAATCGTCCAAACGCTGAACAGGTCTAAGTTTTCCGTCTGCGTTATTTACCAACCCGCCTGAAGAGGATATTCTGATGAGTCAGTCCTCCGATAAAACACCGAATCCCAATCCAAACACTAACACATCTTTAGCTACTGGGGCGGCTATTTTGGCAGGGATTTGCCTGTTTGTCATTACTCGTGAGGGATGGAAACAAGCCAATAAGGGATTGATTAGTATTTTTCTCGTGGCGTCAACCAGTGCCTTATTGTTTCGAGAAATTCCCCGAATTTTTAAGTATGAAGAAAACTTTAGGGATAATTTTCGCCAATACCAAGAATATGTAGCGTTGAGAAATAAGATTTACAGTTTTTTGGCGACGGGAACAGTAATCACCGAAACACCCAAAATCATTCAGCAGTTTGATCGCCCTAACGTGGATCAGTTTATTTTATCGGTTGACCAACAATTAGCTCAACTGCATAAAATCCACATTGGCTTTAATCGGGAAAGACTTGATGCGCTGGGGAATTCGCCAATCTTAGATATTCCGGAAGAGTCATTGGATGGGGATGAATAGTAAAAATCTGTTTATGTCTATAGAGGTACAGTCTTGCCATGACTCTATCACTCTATTGTCACTCTGGGATATTGGGGACTTGCAGCTTAACAATATCATGTCCGGTTGAATACCCATAATTACGGTGATGGGTTGAGGGGTTGAGGGGTTGAGGGGGAGTAGCTTTACAGAATCTTTAACCTTTTCTCCCTGAACTTTACCGAAACTTCATAGATCTAGCCCTGGGATTACAGTAATCTTTTTAGTGTAGTAGAGAGTTAAGGTTGACTCCGCCAAATGAACAGAGCGGGGTCTTTTTGTGGGAATCAGTAGAGATGCCCCATGGCATGTCTGTACTGGATCAACCGGATTCATTAATGTTACAAAACTTAAACGTGAAATTCAGGTTCATTCATGTCGGAGATGAGAAACACCCCCGTCGGGATTCACTCCCCAGATTTAGGGGAACTGCCAACTCAACTGCCTAGATATGGCGACATTAACCGATCAGTGTCGCGATCGCAGGGGTAGCATCCCCACCTTAACCCTAAACCCTAGGGCTGATTATCCCCCAGGTTTCTTGAGAAATAAATCTCCCCATTTTTGGCACAAGGAATTAGCATATAAGGGTGACTAAACTGTACACTCCCTTACAATCCCTAAGGGAAGGTCGCTGGTTCAAGCTCATCTGTGGCGCTAGTTTTCAGCACCTCCCTGCCGTTCGTAACCTCACCTTGGCGTATACTCTAGCTGGGGCTGATTGTATTGATGTGGCAGCTGACCCTGCCGTAATTGCGGCGGCAAAGACAGCCTTAGGGGTGGCGACAAGTCTGGTGGAGTCCGGTCAAGCACAAGGCATGGGATACAGTAACCAACCCTGGTTAATGGTCAGTTTAAATGATGGGGAAGATCCCCATTTTCGCAAAGCTGAATTTAATCCCAATGCTTGTCCTCCAGACTGTCCTCGCCCTTGCCAAACGATTTGTCCGGCTCAAGCCATTGTCTTTGAGCCACCGCCAACTCCGCCGGAGTCCCTAAAACAGGCGAAACCTGACCAACCCCTCACCTATCCTCACTCGCCCAAGGGATTCTCCGGTGTTATTGATCAACGCTGTTATGGCTGCGGACGTTGCTTACCCGTTTGCCCCAGTCAACTGATCTATACTCGCTCCTATGTATCCACCCCCACAACGTTAGCGGAACTGATTCTTTCAACGGGCGTTGATGCTTTGGAAATTCACACCCAAGTCGGGCATTTTACCGATTTTAAACGACTCTGGGGCGCGATCGCTCCCTGGATGCATACCCTGAAGTTGTTGGCTATCAGTTGTCCAGATGGTGAGGGCATGATTGATTATCTCTGGGAACTTTATCACCTGATCACGCCCTTACCTTGTCCCCTCCTCTGGCAAACCGATGGCAAACCCATGAGCGGTGATATTGGTACAGGAACCACGCGCAAAGCCGTGAAACTGGCACAAAAGGTGTTATCCGCCAACTTACCTGGATACGTGCAACTGGCGGGTGGAACCAATCACCATACCGTCAGTAAACTCAAAGCAGCAGGACTCCTCAACCCTGGAACCCCAGAAGACGCTACCGCTAACCCCATCCAGCCCTTTGTCGCGGGTGTGGCTTACGGAAGCTATGCCCGGGTATTACTGGCTCCAATTTTAGACCAACTCGATCAATACCATGAAGCAAATCATAATATCAATTTCCAAGCATTTCCATTATCATCAAGGGCAAACCTGGAAAATGATCCGCATCGGCTGGCAAAAGCCGTGGCTCTAGCCCATTCCTTGGTGTCTCCACTGAAGTCTGTGCCTAAGCCTGTTCAACCCGAACTCAGTAGGTTCTGTCAATAGTCCTCAAACCCTTACATAAACAAAGGACAAAGGACGAATGACAAAGGACGTAGCTTGCTTCTCAAGGGAGCGAGTATGACATAAGACAAATGACGAATGACAAGCCTATGGTGAATGCCAACGGGATGAACCCATCCCATCCCCAATCGTTATCCAATCAAGCCTTATCTAACACCACCAATTTAGCTGGGATGCAGATTACTGAGGATCTCCAAAAATTACTCGCTATTTTGCCAGAGGATATTCGCCAAATCCTGGAGCAACACCCCCATCGCGACAATTTAATTGAAGTGGTGATGGATTTGGGTCGATTTCCTGAGGTGCGTTTCCCCTCTGGTGCCGAATATCTGTCCGAAACCCCCGTCACCGCTGAACAATTAAACTATTGTGTTGAGCGGGTTGGGCATTTCAGTGGGGATAATCGAGCCGGACTGGAGAAAACCTTACACCGGATTAGCGCGATTCGCAATCGCCCCGGCGACATTATCGGGTTAACCTGTCGCGTCGGACGAGCGGTGTTTGGCACTATTGGTCTGATTCATGATCTCGTCGAACGGGGTCAATCAATTTTGATGTTGGGGCGTCCAGGTGTGGGCAAAACGACGGCGTTACGCGAAATTGCCCGGGTGCTGGCAGATGATCTGCAAAAACGGGTGGTAATTATTGATACCTCCAATGAAATTGCTGGCGATGGCGATATTCCCCATCCTGCCATTGGTCGAGCTCGGCGGATGCAAGTGTCGCGTCCAGAACTTCAGCATCAGGTGATGATTGAAGCGGTAGAAAATCACATGCCGGAAGTGATTGTCATTGATGAAATTGGCACCGAACTCGAAGCCCTCGCCGCTCGCACGATCGCAGAACGGGGGGTGCAGTTGGTGGGAACAGCCCATGGAAACCAAATCGAGAATCTGATTAAAAATCCTACGCTCTCCGATTTAGTCGGTGGGATTCAAGCCGTAACTTTGGGTGATGATGAAGCCAGACGCCGAGGTTCTCAAAAGACGGTATTGGAACGCAAAGCCCCGCCCACGTTTGAGATTGCCGTGGAAATGCTGGAGCGTCAGCGCTGGGTAGTGCATGAGAGTGTGGCGGATACCGTGGATGCGCTACTGCGGGGACGCAAACCGAATCCCCAAGTGCGGACGGTGGATGAGCAGAATAAGGTAATTATTACCCGTGAATTCCCCGATGCACCCGCTCCCCTGGAGCGCCGTACCCAGTCCGGTTTAGTGGCACAACCAAGTGGCTGGCGTTCGTCGGGACAGATGCAACCACTATCGCGTTCCTCATCATCGGCTGCGGCTCAAACCAGTTATTTTGATCAGCTGCTTCATGATTCTTGGCAACAACCCAATTCCGTTGGCGAGGTTATAGACACGATTGGACCCAATGGTGAAGATTTGCCCCTCCATGTCTATCCGTATGGGGTGAGTCGCCATCAAATTGAGCAGGTGATTCGGGTGCTAAATTTACCCGTTGTCTTAACCAAGGACATGGATAGCGCCGATGCCATTTTAGGCTTGCGATCGCATGTTAAAAGTCACTCGAAACTGCGCTCAATTGCCCGCTCCCGGCAAATCCCAATTCACGCCGTTAAAGCCAGCACCGTTCCCCAAGTGAGTCGCGCCCTGCGGCGGATGTTGGATATGGATGATCCTGGAGTTCCCGATGCAGCGGATTTGCGGTTGTTTACCCAAAGTGGCAGTGATGATGAGATTGAGGCGCTAGAAGAAGCCCGGTTAGCCGTGGAGCAAATCGTGATTCCTAATGGACAGCCCGTCGAATTACTGCCGCGATCGCCAAAAGTGCGAAAGATGCAGCACGAACTGGTGGAACACTATCGCCTCAAGTCCGATAGTTTTGGTGATGAACCCAATCGCCGCTTGCGAATCTACCCCGCTTGAGGGCAAGGGGTAGGAGTGGAGCAAGAGGATAGCGTGTAGAGTAGCTCACGAGACTCTTGCTTCACCCGCTCTTCCATCACCGCTTGCTGCAATTGGATAAACGCTGTAAAGTCTTCCCAGTCGTACTTGTTCGCTAAAAGCTGACGCAATTGGTCTTCAGCTTGTAGGGTCAGGTAGCCAGTCTTTTCCGCTTCTTGAACAATTTCGCGAATTAATCTCATTAGTGAATCTCCAGCGTTAATCGGTAGGTTAAAGTTGTGCCAGCAAAAATGCGGCGAGGGTCCCACGCTTGTACCGATAGGTCAAGCGCTGGAGGAATCGCCGCCAACAAATGAAAAGGCGAAGCCATCCGCTTTATGAATAGTGTTGAGATATTTGCAATGAGTATCAAATTGTTTACCTCCATTTTTTGGATACAATGCGAAACTTGGCTTGGTTCTAATGGCTATA
>NZ_JAVJQN010000060.1:0-40276 GCF_040218245.1 Coleofasciculus sp. E1-EBD-02
CAGATCGGGATAGATAAGAATAGGCGATCGCTTGCCCTTTCACCCATGCCGGATACCAGAACCCAAACCCCTGTAATTCTCCTGTAGGGGCGACCCGCTTGGCTTAATTAACAACACCACTCCATTTAATGCGATCGGGTCGCCCTGTTCTCACCAACTTCGCTAACTTCTTCTTAGGGAACCGGAACCTAGGGTTAGCCGTACTCAATTCCTGTCAAGGTGCAGCCATATCCTCCCACCAGGTTTTTGCCGGAATTGCCCCCAATTTAGTGCGGCGTAGTATCCCTGGAGTTATCGCCATGCAATATTCGATTCTCGACAGAACCGCCAAACTCTTTGCCGTTGTGTGAATAATGACATAAGATCAATGCCGATTTTCCCGATTTTTTGATATAAATCAGGAGTAGAATCAGGAGATTCAGCCTATGGGAAGACATTACGCCATAATTGGTACAGGTGCGATCGGAGGCTTTTACGGCGCTTGCTTGCAAAAAGCGGGACTCGATGTCCATTTTCTCCTCCGGCGCGATTATGACTATGTGAAAGAGCATGGTTTGGCAATTTCGTCAACCTTCGGAGACTTTACCTTACCCCAGGTAAATGCCTACAACCATGTCAAAGATATACCCCCTTGTGATGTAGTATTAATCGCTCTAAAAACCACCCAAAATCATCTCCTTCCTCACCTGCTTCCGCCTCTGGTTAAACCGGGAACTGTGGTGATTACGTTACAAAATGGGTTAGGGGTTGAACCCGAAATTGCCGCCATAGTCGGGGAAACTGTGGAAGTATTAGGGGGACTCTGCTTTGTCTGTTCTAATAAAATTGGTTTGGGTCAAATTCACCATCTCGATTATGGTCAAATCCAGCTAGGTGCTTATGGAAATAACCATCAGCCTCAAGGAATTACACAGACAATGCGTCAGATTGCGGCTGACTTTGAGCAAGCCAATATTCCGATTCAGCTTGCTGAGAATTTACTCCTCGCCCGGTGGAAAAAGTTGGTGTGGAATATTCCCTATAATGGTCTATCTGTCGTCTTAGATGCGACAACGGATGCGATGATGAAGGATACTCATGGGTATCAGCTATCGGAACAACTGATGCGAGAGGTTGTAGCTGGGGCGGCGGGGTATAGTTTAGAGATAAAAGAAAGCTTTGTCCAAAAAATGCTGGATTATACGATGAAGATGAAACCCTATCGTACCAGCATGAAAATTGACTATGATTGTCATCGCCCCTTGGAAGTCGAAGCCATGTTTGGCAATCCCATGCGGGCGGCGCAAGCGGTTGGGGTGGCGGTTCCTAAAATAACCATGCTCTATCAGCAATTAAAATTTTTAGATGCCAGAAATACCGCGATTGGCGATTAGGGATTGGGTTTGTAGGGGCGGGTTTAGGAAATTTCATGTCGCCATGGCTGATAACTTTTATGCAAAACCCGCCCTGACTAAATTTTGATTTTTGCCCACAATTGCGGTGTGACACAGCTAAAATTGTGGAATAGATTTGACGATTAAATCGGGCGCAAGGATGGTGCCCCTACGGTTTCTCTACGTAAACGGTAAAGCGTTTAGGGAATTTCATGTCGCTATTGCTAATAACCTTTATACAAAACCCGATATTTGTAGGGGCGGGTTTAGGAAAATTCATGTCGCCATGGCTGATAACCTTTATACAAAACCCGCCCTGACTAACTTTTAATTTTTGCCCAAAATTGCAGCATGACACAGCTAAAATTGTGGAATAGATTTGATGATTAAATCGGGCGCAAGTCCTTGCGCCCCTACAGTTTCTCGACGTAAGCGGTAAAGCGTTTAGGGAATTTCATGTCGCCATGGCTAATAACTTTTATACAAAACCCGCCCTGACTAACTTTTAATTTTTGCCCAAAATTGCAGCATGACACAGCTAAAATTGTGGAATAGATTTGACGATTAAATCGGGCGCAAGGATGGTGCCCCTACAGTTTCTCGACGTAAGCGGTAAAGCGTTTAGGAAATTTCATGTCGCCATGGCTAATAACCTTTATGCAAAACCCGCCCTGACTAACTTTTAATTTTTGCCCAAAATTGCGGCGTGACACAGCTAAAATTGTGGAATAGATTTGACGATTAAATCGGGCGCAAGCTTTCATCTGCGTCAACTTAAGCTCAACCCCTCTCCCACGCCAGCCCTCACCCCCAGCCCCTCTCCCAAGCTTGGGAGAGGGGAGCAAGAGGGGAGCAAGAGGGGAGCAAGAGGGAAGCAAGATAATCCGGTTCCCCTTCTCCCATGAAACAAAAGCGAAGCATCCTTTGTCATCCCTCCTCGCAGGGGGGAACGAGGGGGGTGGGAGAAGGGGTTAGGGGATGAGGGGGAAAATGCCAAGGAGTAAAGCCAGACGCTTCAAAAGCACGTCTCTACACATTCCTCTGTTCCTCCGCCGGATTTCCCAATCAATCCAATAAATCGGGTTCCTGTTTAATCATCATCTCATAAAGGGGTTGAAAGCTAAACCAACCCAAAGAATGAGAACCCACTTGACTATGGGTCAACTTCGCCGTATCTGGATTAATTAACTTAGGTTTACCCACCGCTTCCGCCATCAATTGCGCTTGACAACATCTATCCATGGCGATAAACCACCAGGCGGCTTCATCGACTGAATGTCCCACGGTTAATAAACCATGATTACCCAGAATAATCGCTTTCTTCTTCCCTAATGTTTCCGCCAAACGTTCACCTTCGTTTGTATTCAAAACAACACCCGTATAGTCATCAAACACGGCATGATCCTCATAGAAGGCACAAGCATCCTGAGTGATGGGGTCAAGGTGACGTTTCAGCGTTGACCAACTTTTGCCATAGAGGGAATGAGCATGGGCGGCGGCGATAACATCAGGTCTAGCCTGGTGAATTTGGGCGTGAATGGCAAAGGCGGCGGCGTTGACGGGGTTGTCCCCCTTGACAATTTCACCGTTATGGTTAACTAATATTAAATCAGAAACCCGAATATGACCGAAGTAAATGCCAAAGGGATTTACCCAGAAATGATCGGTGAATTCGGGGTCACGCACTGTGATATGTCCCGCAATTCCTTCATCAAACCCGTAGCGGGCAAATAGACGGAAGGCGGCGGCTAAGTGTTGTTTACGATGCAGGCGTTCCGCTTCTTTTGAGGTAAATGTTGGCGGTTGGGGAAGTTGGGTTGATTTTGAGGTTTGAATGGCTAATTGGGGATCAATTGAAGGAACCATAGATAGTTAATAAATTCAGTTGGTAGATAAAAATAGATTTAACTATTTTATCAATGTTTAACCAATATTCCCGTAGGGGCGCACCGACGTGCGCCCTGATACTGAAGTAAAATGGCACTGATAAGTAGGTGGACACAATAAAAGCTAACGGTGGAGATCGTCATTCGTCATTTGTCCTTTGTAAGGGTTTGAGGCTTGTTTACAAAACTTAGTACAGTGCCGTTTTCTTTTGTCCGACTACTTATCATGTTCGGTTAAACACCCCTGAATGAAAACTCCTGAAACGATGGCTTTTACAGTATTGCAATTAGGAGCAATTGTCAAGATATGATATGATTTGAGCGTTTATGGTTGGTGTTTTAACGTTTAGGGCGCTAAAGCGCAACTACAAGCGCAACTATTCAAAAATTACGGATAGTTCAACAACCTCCTGTTCCGTTAAACCGAAGTATTGGGCGCGAATGGTTTTTCCGGATTCTACGGGCATTAATGGGGTTATTGTTCCTAATGATAATAAGTCGCCTTTTCTGAGTCGCTTTCCTACAGATTTCAAATCATCCCGCAACCACAAAACTACGTCTAAGGGGTGTTCTAATAGTACATTACTTGTACCTGTGGCTAATTCCTTTCCGGTTTCATCCACAATCACTATTTGAATCTTACCTAACCGTTCTTGCCATTCGGGAGTAGCCGCCAGGGGAATCGGTTCGCCCACAATTCCTAAACGCGCCCCCACGTTAATTGCTATTAGGTCAGCGGCGTCTAATTTTACCCCAGAGTCATAGATTAAATCTGGCAGTTCAATAAAGGGAATGACGGCATCTAAGGCGGCTAAAACTTCTTGGCGAGTTGTGGCTTCATTAATTGCATCACTTCCGACTCTGACGATTAAATCTCCTTCAAATAGGGGACGTGCGCCAAAATTAGCGGGGACAATTGACCCACTGGGTAGCAACATTTGTTCTAAGAGAATCCCGCGTAAGGGATGGGAGATATTAAACCGTTCTTGCGCGGTTGTACTTGTGAGTCCTGCTTTATATCCGATGCGTTGTCCTAAAATAGGAGTGAGTTTTTCTATGAAGCGATCGCGGAATTGTTCGGCTTCGGTTACGGTTAAGTCGGGTGGTGTGGTTTCCAGGGGGATGCGGTTGATGTAATGGGTGACTAATTCTTCAAGAAATTGCGAATCTGGCGTTATGAAAACACCAGTACAAGCCAGTTCTTTCTTGATTTGGCAAGCGGTGCGTTTCTGGTTTGCTGTCGCCTCAACCGTACCTAACCCAAAAATTTGACCCCCTAATACAATTGTGAGAACAGCAGATTGCCAATAGTTATTTGTCATTTGTCTTATGTCTTATGTCATTTAGTCGGGGCGGGTTTAGTAACATCAGGGTGCAAATCAAATGTTAATGGTAAAACCCGCCCCTACAACAGACGTTCCATCTTCCCCATCACTACTCGCCACTATCTCCAGTTAATCTAATCTCTTCTAACACCTTCAAACCTGCCAAAAATTGCCGATCATTGCTAATATGAGGAAACTTTAACTGAGAATCGGGAACACCGCGTTCTAACTGACGCTGACGCACAATAGCAAAGCTACCCGGTGCTAATATCCGTAAGCGGGGCGCGGGGATATAATTATCCGGTCGTTTTACCGCATAAGATGTATTGGCGTCTTGCAGTTTACGGTCAAAACTGGCGAGGAAAGCTTGGGGATTGTCCAAACGTTGACCTGGTACTAATTCAATATTGACTAAATAATGGGCGGTGACAATACTCTCCGAAAGGGTTAGACAAAAATCTTCTAAAGGTACGTCAAATTCCTGTTGTAAAGCTTGCATCACCTGAGTTGCATGGTGTTCCGTTGTCTTCTCTGCAGTAGCCGACATTGTTCCGCCGCGACGATAACGGAAAACAATTAAGGGCGTCTTATTGTAAAATCCAACAACTTCGATTACATCGCCAATATCGTAGCGATAAAACCCACTATAATTTGTGGTTAAGAGGCGATAGTGTTCCCCAACTTTGACCTCAGTCGCCAGGAGGGTTTTGGGATGTTCGGCGTCCCATTGATCTTCGGGAACAAATTCAAAGAAACCGCTTTCAATCGCCAAAATACTCCCATCGGTGTCTACATCCGGGTAGATACTAAATGTCGCTTCTGCTGAGGAATAAACCGCCCCAAACACAGGCGTATCGCCAAAATAATCGGGAAAGCGCTGAAAGTAGAAATCAGACGTACCGCCGCGTGCGGTGGCGACAAAGGATAACTCTGACCAAACTTGTTTCGGCGTTAAGCGTCCCTCTTGGTGTAAAATATCTCGTAGTTCCCGCGCCCGTTCCGGATAAGCGGACCATTGATCCTCTAATTGTGACCGAATCCCAGATTCTAAGTCTAGCCAATTGGCTATTGTCCCTTTGTCTAAATCCCGAATTAAATCTTCGGCGTAGGTTTCCAAATAACTTGCCGTTCGCAGCAGGAGCATGGGAAAATTAGCAATCATCCCCCGCATCGTGCGATCGCGTAGCGCAAAGAGTAAGCAAACGTAATGGCGGACTAGGCTATCCCCCGGTTGCAGGGTTTCAAAGGGATGGGCAAACAGTTGTTGGTAGAGAAATTTCCCCATCCGCAGTACGCCAACACTGGCATAACCGTACCGAATCCCTCCTGGCGTCTGTCCCATGGGTTGCACGGAGTTGGTAATTAAGAGTTTACCAAACTTACGGTTGCGAGTGTTCAGCGCATCGGCTAAGAACCCCATACTGGTTAAGTTAGCCCCTCTTAGGGAATTCTGAAACCGCTTGGTTACGGGAATCAGCTTCTTTGAACCCGTGGAACCACTGGTGAGATTAAGATAGACAACGGGGTCAGGGGTTAAGATATTAGACTCACCCTGGAAAATGCGTTCCGTGTAGGGTTCATAACTACTATAGGGCAGAACCGGGACGCGATCGCGAAATTGGTCGATGGTGCTAATCTCTCTCAACCCCCATTTCCGCCCTAGTTCGGTGTTACCATATTGTCGCAACAGCTTTAGCAGAAACCGTTCCTGTACCGCCTCCGTCTGATGCGTCTTGTTCACGAAATTGGCTTTAACTCGTCGGGTTAGCGTGGTTAATAGGGGCAGTACATAGTTTGACATGACATCCTCACACCGATTGAATTTGAGCGGATATTGGGCGTTTCTGGTTAGCAGAATCAGTTTTTGGCAATTTTTCCGGCATTTTTCGGCAATTTATGGTATCTTCTTATACCGTGTCGTTGTCCAGATTCCTATCCTTGTTCGCCAATGACCGATCGCAAATTTCATCATTTTGGTCACTTCTTTGATCAATTGTCAAGTGTTTTGAACATCATCTCGGATATCGCCCCCACCCCTACTCTTTAATATAGAGTTGAACCCTTGCCAAGATGCGCTTTGTTTAGTCTTTGTTCCCGTTTCTCAAATGTTCCCGACTGCTAGACGTTTCAGCGGCTTCCCTAACCATCGACAATCTTTTCTCAGGAGTTTGATGTGCCAATGAACCTTTCGATTTCCTCTGTACCGCGTGTCGATATATCTACCCTCACGCCAGAAGCCTTTAGCCAACGCTATCAACAAACGGGTACACCTGTCGTGATTACCGGATTGCTGGAGAATGAACCAGACTGGACGCTGGATTATCTTTGTGCAAAAATTGGCGATCGTGAGTTTATGGTGCGGAATTATGAACGGGCTAATTATAACAGTGGAGAGGCTAAACGTTCTTGTGTCGGTAGTGGCGTCGCCTTAGAAACGATGCGATTCTCTGACTATGCCGAACTTTTGCGCCGTGGCGAAGTTCAAGAAAATGATCTTTATCTGGGGAAAGCCCCCCTCAAGACTACCCAACTAACCCAAACCTCTACCTGGAAAACCTTGGGCGACAAACTTGGTTTTACTCAAGCTGTCACCGACTTTAAAATGTATATTGGTTCAGGAAGTCATCGTTCTGGATTGCATTACGATATCCTGGACAATACCCTCATTCAACTGCATGGGGTCAAAAAAATTGCCTTGTTTCCTCCCTCTCAAACCTACAATCTTTATCCCTTTCCCATTCTCGGTCATTTACGTCATGGGATGAAGTTGCGGTGCTGTTTTAGTCAGGTGTCTTTAGAGCATCCCGATTTTGACGCCTTTCCTAAATTTAAGCAAGCCCTAGAACATAAAAAAGAGGTCATTTTAGAACGCGGGGAAACCCTTTATTTACCGGCTGGCTGGTGGCATGATGTCAGCGGAATTCATAACACGATGATGTGTTCAGTCAATCGATTCTGGCGCATTTATCCGGCTAGACGCGCCTGGTTGAATTGGGAACGATGGCGGTCTATCCTGGGAGTTGTCTGTGCTATTCCTTATATAGGAAGCAATTTAATCGCGGCTTTATTTCAGCCTCATCCCCAATCAAGGATTCGCCAAATATTGTACAGAATTTGAGTAAAAAAAATTAAACTAAGTAGGTTGGTGGAAATAAACTCAACCTTATGAAGTTATGTTAACAAGCCTCAAACCCTTACAAATGACGAATGACGAATGACGAATGACGATCCCCACCGTTAACTTTAATTGTCCCCACCTACTTACCAGTTTGGATAGTTCAGGTGATTTGCCCATCCCTTCCTGTGGAGATAGGAGAAATTTGCTCAGGATATCTCCCTTGTGATTGATTCTCCTAGCAGCCCATTTCAATCCATTGATGTCAACCTGTAGAGACGTTGCATGCAACGTCTCTACATGTATAGTTGAGGTAAATTATGCAATCTAAGAATTAAAATTATGCAGCCAATGCATATTCAATCATATTTTGTATTTAAATATACGAAACCTCTCTGGCAAGGGTGTGATTCTTGTAGCGGACATCGGGGAACCGTAAATAAATTACTTCGGTTAAGTGAGAGCAATTGACGAATTCAATGGATAAAAAAATTGCTCGATTAAATTTGCCCCCATTCTGAAATTTTTACACAAGGTTAAGTAACAGATGCTGCAAGAATTATGGTCATTTCGCGGTCGATACCGCATTTTACATTTAACGTGGTTCGCCTTCTTTCTCTCCTTTGTCGTTTGGTTCAATTTTGCCCCATTAGCGACAGCCGTACAAGAAGAATTAGGGCTGAGTGCGGCACAAATTCGGACATTGGCGATTTGTAACGTAGCGCTGACGGTACCGGCTCGGATTATTATCGGTATGTTACTCGACCGTTTTGGTCCACGGTTAACCTATTCTGTGTTGCTGGTTTATGCCGCCATTCCTTGTATTGCCTTTTCCCTGGCACAAGACTTTAGCCAATTAGTGATCAGCCGTTTAGCCCTAAGTATTGTAGGTGCAGGCTTCGTGATTGGTATCCGCATGGTGGCGGAATGGTTTCCCCCCAAAGAAATTGGCTTGGCTGAAGGAATTTATGGGGGATGGGGTAACTTTGGTTCGGCTGCATCTGCGTTTGCCCTACCCACAATCGCGGCGTTATTAACGGTTGGCGCTGGGGGTGGATTGATCAACTGGCGATTAGCGATCGCACTCACTGGTATTATTGCTGCACTCTATGGCATCTTTTACTATAGAAACGTTCAAGATACACCTCCGGGTAAAGTTTATCAGAAACCCAAGCGTCACGGTGGCTTAGAAGTCACCACCAAGCGGGACTTTGGATTCCTGATGCTGATGAATGTTCCTTTGGTGGGTGTTCTGGCTGTCTTGGCTTGGCGTTTAAGTAATGTTGGTTTCTTAGATGAAACTGGATTAATTATCACCTGGTTAGCACTGTTGGGGTTATATCTGTTCCAGGCTTACAAATGCTGGGATGTAAATAAAGACCTGATGACGGGTAAAAAACGGTATTCTGCTGAGGATCGTTACAACTTCTCCCAAGTCGCCCTTCTGGAATTAACGTATGTGGTCAACTTTGGTTCAGAATTAGCCGTTGTGTCTATGCTTCCCGCCTTTTTTGAAGGAACATTTGGATTGAGTAAGCAATTAGCGGGAATGATTGCTGCTAGTTATGCGTTTATGAACTTAGTTTCACGTCCCGGTGGCGGATTAATTTCAGATACTTTAGGTAGCCGGAAATGGACGATGACGGTGTTGACAGGATGCATGGGAATTGGCTATCTGATGTTGAGTACCGTAAATGGGAGTTGGTGGCTACCTGCTGCGGTTATTCTCACTATGGGGTGTTCCTTCTTTGTCCAAGCTGGTGAAGGGTCTACCTTTGCCATGGTGCCGTTAATCAAGCGCCGAGTTACGGGTCAGATTGCGGGTAATGTTGGGGCGTATGGTAATGTTGGCGCGGTTGCTTATCTGACTCTATTTAGTTTGCTCCCTGAAGGCGATATGGGTAACCGCGTTTTCTTCCAAACCTTAGGAGTTACAGCATTAGTGGTTACCTTCCTCTGTTGGTTCTTCCTCAGAGAACCTAAAGGATCTTTTGCGACACATCATGAAGGTGAAGAAACCGAATTGCCAGTCGAAGGTGTTCCAGTTTTGGTGGATGAACAAACCCATTGATGTTGATGATTCATTGGTAAGTTAGCCAATTATCGACATCCCTTTGTAGAGACGTAGCATGCTACGTCTCTACAGGTTTATGGGGGGATTTGAGTGAATCTTTTAAAATTTGGTTTATGTGTTTCAATCCCGTTGCCGGGATTCATTATAAGGAAACTCTTGCTGAGCACGAGGACTTCACCCGACAAACAAGATGTTTCAATCCCGTTGCCGGGATTCATTATAAGGAAACGTGAGGATGGATTGGTGATCAAAGTTTTTAGCTTGAAGTTTCAATCCCGTTGCCGGGATTCATTATAAGGAAACTCCGAAGCGATAGGGGCAATAAACAGGCTAGTGCGTTTCAATCCCGTTGCCGGGATTCATTATAAGGAAACTTTGAAGGGTGCGACCCTGGCGGCGACGATTGCGGCAATCGCCTCGTTTCAATCCCGTTGCCGGGATTCATTATAAGGAAACCAAAAAATAGTCAAGTTTAGCAAAAATGCCAGCTTTGAGTTTCAATCCCGTTGCCGGGATTCATTATAAGGAAACCATGACAGGGCTGAATAGCGTATTCCAGTCTTTTGGTTGTTTCAATCCCGTTGCCGGGATTCATTATAAGGAAACCTGGTTTCCAATGTGTTTCAGCCCATTGGTAAAAGCCGAGTTTCAATCCCGTTGCCGGGATTCATTATAAGGAAACCCCGAACGGGGAATTTGCGAAGTGATTGTTAGCAAGGTTTCAATCCCGTTGCCGGGATTCATTATAAGGAAACTTTTTTGCCGATTGTGCATCCGACGTAGCGTTGTAAGCGTTTCAATCCCGTTGCCGGGATTCATTATAAGGAAACCCCGCCCTCTGAAACCCTTTCTAGCCGGGACTCCCACAGCCAATTTTGACGGCTGACGAAATCCAAACGCTGAAATGGACTTTTTGCCTTTTTTGCCCTTTCTCAAAAACGGCTGAAATCTTTAATTGTCAAGGTTCCTAGCGTTTTGACGGCAAACCGGGTTTTTTGCCCCCGCTTCGTCCCGTCAAAAATCCGCTTATTCACATCATAGAATAAGGCTCTCATCTTGTCGAGGTTAGCGCGTAGGTTGGAGAGCGATCGCGACACCCAACATCCCAGACGATTGGCTGAGATGAGACGTTGTTCACCGGAATGCGATCGCGTGTACCCAGTTCATCAACCAGCACCTAACCTCCAATCTTACGTTCCACGGGATCTGGAAAACCTCTCTCCATCCCCCCTTGCCCCCCTTTGAAAGGGGGGTTAAAGAGAGAAGGCTTGGGATTCTCTCCCTGGTTTTACTGTCCTCTATTATCTCATAGTGAAATACGCTCATTTTCACACCATTCTGTAAAATTAGCATTTCTCCAATGTAATTTTTTCATATCCCATGACTTTTTGTTGCTGTTTATACCAAATCAACACTTTTATTTCCTTAACCTGAACCCAAAGATAGTCAAAAAGATATGAATTCTAAATTTTAATTCCCTGTTCCCTGTTCCCTGTTCCCTAAAAAAATCCATGACTAACTCAACAAAAACACTTTGTCCCTATTGCGGTGTGGGCTGTGGTTTAGAGGTCACGCCACCCGCCCAACCTGGTAAAGCCACTCATCGCGATAGTGAAGGAACACCAATATGGCGAGTACGGGGCGATCGCGATCATCCCTCCAGCCAGGGAAAGGTTTGTGTCAAGGGAGCGACAGTAAGCGAATCCTTGGATAAAAATCGTCTCAAATATCCGATGATGCGAGACTCATTGGATCAGCCCTTTCGACGAGTCAGTTGGGATGAAGCCCTCGATCGCATCGTCCTCCAACTGCAAACCGTCCGTTTTACCCAAGGACCTGAATCCATCTGTATGTATGGTTCTGGTCAATTTCAAACGGAAGACTATTATATTGCCCAAAAATTACTCAAAGGTTGTCTGGGTACTAACAATTTTGACGCCAATTCTCGCCTCTGTATGTCCTCCGCCGTATCGGGTTATATCCAGAGTTTCGGGTCAGATGGTCCCCCCTGTTGCTACGAGGATTTAGAACAAACAGATTGTGCCTTTTTAATTGGTACAAATACCGCCGAATGTCACCCAATCGTATTTAATCGCCTACGCAAACATTGTAAAAAGAACCGCAAGGTGAAAATGATTGTGGTTGACCCCCGGCGTACTCCCACCGCAGAAGCTGCTGATTTACATTTAGCGATTCGACCAGGTACGGATATAGACTTGCTGAATGGAATTGCCCATTTGCTGATGCGTTGGGGGAAAATTAATACCCTATTTATTGATGACTGTACGCGAGACTTTCCCCTCTACGCCGATATCATTCGCCACTATCCCCCCGAACTCGTAGCGCGTAAGTGTGGGATAAGGTTAGATGAATTGGAGAAGGCGGCTCGATATTGGGGGGATTCGGAACGAGTATTATCCTTGTGGTCAATGGGGATGAACCAATCCTCGGAAGGAACCGCCAAAGTCCGCACATTGATTAACTTACACCTGATGACCGGAACCCTTGGTAGACCGGGATCTGGACCCTTTTCCCTCACCGGACAACCCAATGCCATGGGGGGACGAGAAGCAGGGGGACTGGCGCATATTCTGCCCGGTTATCGGTTGGTAAAGAATCCCCAACATCGGGCAGAATTGGAACAATTGTGGGGACTCAAGCCGGGGCAAATCTCCCCAGAACCGGGTTTACCAGCTTGGGATATGATCCTGGGATTAGAGACAGGTGCAGTCGGATTCCTCTGGATTGCGGCGACGAATCCGGCGGTGAGTATGCCCGATTTAGAACGCACGAAAGCGGCGTTGAAGCAGTCCCCGTTTACGGTGTATCAAGACGCCTATTATCCTACAGAAACCGCCGCTTATGCTCATGTCATCCTTCCCGCCGCCCAGTGGAGTGAAAAAACGGGAACGATGACGAATTCCGAACGGGTGGTAACCTTATGTCCCCAATTCCGCAACCGAGTTGGCGAATCTAGAGCCGATTGGGAAATCTTTGCCGAAGTTGGAAGGCGTTTAGGGTTTACGGAACACTTTGACTTTGCGGATTCGGCGGCGGTGCATCGAGAATTCGTGCAACTCACCCGGGGGCGGGTTTGCGATATGACGGGTATTAGCTATGAGCAGTTACAGGAGAGTCCCATTCAGTGGCCCCATCCGCAGGAAAACCCGGAGGCGGGGTTTACCGATAAGTCCTCAACCTCTAATGAGACTAAACCCACCCCGACAAATACAAAACGATTGTACACAGATTGGCGCTTCCCCACCGCCGATGGACGGGCAAAGTTTGCCGCGTATCACTCACGGGGATTGGCAGAACCCCCTGATCCGAATTATCCGTTGGTCTTGACAACGGGACGCCTTTATGGTCACTGGCACACCCAAACTCGGACGGGTCATATTCCCAAGATTCAGCAAATGCATCCGCAACCGTTCCTAGAAATTCACCCTCGTGATGCCCAGAAACTGGGGATTGAAGACGGGAATTGGGTAGACGTGCGATCGCGCCGGGGCAAAAGTCGGTTTCCGGCTCAGGTAACGAAAGCGATCGCGCCAGGGACAGTATTTGTGCCGATGCATTGGGGGGCGTTGTGGGCAGCGAATGCCGAAGCGAATGCCTTAACCCATCCAGAATCTTGTCCGGATTCAGGACAACCGGAGTTAAAAGCTTGTGCGGTGCAGGTGAGTTTAGTCCCAGAGTCCGCAGAGGTGTTATGGGAACAGGAGGTTGAGCAACAGTCGATGTTGGGCAAATAAACCCGATTTGAATGTCCACCTGTAGGGTGGGTTAGGCGGTGCTTCGTAAAAAAACGAACCATCTAATCCTATATCCGCCGTAACCCACCAGGTTATAAACACCGCCATTGAGTAAAGGGCGACCCGAGTCAATTGAATGGACGCCGTTGTGAATTAATGCAAGCAGGTCGCCCCTACCATAATCAACCGTAGGGGCGCACCGACGTGCGCCCTTTGTCAGACGTGCGCCCTTTGTCAGACGTGCGCCCTTTGTCAGACGTGCGCCCTTTGTCAGACGTGCGCCCTTTGTCACAGGTTATCGGTAAAACCCGTCATTCATCCCCGAATCACCACAATGGCACGATTTCCGGGAGTTTTTGCCGATTCTGTGGTTGTGCGATCGCTAATCGGGGGAAGTCCCTGGCGCTGGTCGAAAATCACCAGCCAGCCCGTATCTAGACCCAACCCCGCCAGATAACGATCCAACTGCTCTAACCCAGCTTTTATCGGATCAGGACGCCCCTCGCGCCACACTTTCAACTCCATCCCCAATGTGACATCCCCATAACGCAGACATAGATCCATCCGATCTGTACCAATAGCATATTCCCGCTCCAAAGTACCGCCTCCATTCACCACCCGATGCAAAAATGCCATGAGTACCAGATGAGGCGCAATCTCGTGATACGGCGCACTTTTGAGTAAGGGTTCCCCATGCTGTCGCCAAAAGCTGAGAAACGCATTCAGGAGTTCCTCTGGAGCAAGTTTTCCGTCTGGAGTCAGCCAACTGGGGGAAATTTGCGGTAAGGATGCTTGCGGGGTTTGGCTTAACACCCGAGGGAGTACCTCCTGATAGATGGGATTCGCGATCGCTAATCCTCCCTGGGGACTCATGCAACACAAGCCCAAATCCATCAGGAATTGTACATCATCATTGGGAATATCCCCCAACTCTCGACCGACGAGCATGGGTTCAATAATCGCCCGTACCCGATCTTCCTGAAGTAGGCTAGCTAAACTATCCAGATGGGTATCTTGTCGTTGAATCAATATTTCCTTGGCTTGCTCGATATGATCCACTGTGATTACCTGTTGCGGATCAGGCAAAATCACTTCCACAATGTCTTTGGCTAAGGCATTGACTAACCAGGGTTGACCCTGGGTTAATTCAAATGCTCGCTGTACTGCCTCATGCTCAAAAACCTGCCCGGTTTCGTTGGTATGCTGCTCGTACAATTGGGCGACTTCTTTGGCGGTAAAGTTGCTTAGGGTTAAGGATTTAATCTTGATATTAAAGGGACTTGAGGTATTCAAGCGGTTACTCCCCCCAGAGGCGATTTTATAGTCCCGTACATCCCGCACCCCAATCAGCGCCAGAGAGTGAGGAAATCGTTGGGGACGTTTGGGATACCCAGAACGCAATTGACGCAGTACCGAAATTAGAGTTTCATCCTGCAACGCATCAATTTCATCGATGAACAGGACAAGGGGACGGGGGGAGACTTTTGCCCAAGCCCTTAATGCGGACTGGATACGCTGTCCGGGTTCAGCGGGAGACCATTGCGGTGGATGGAGTTCTGTGGGTAAATAGTCTTCGGCATTCTCGCGCCAACTGCCCAGCATGGCGTTTTCTGCGACTCCTGGATCATGGGGAAAGGCAGCGCCGACTTCTGCGGATACCATGACGGCGGCGTATTGTCCACTGGCAGTTAACTGTTGGGCGAGGGCAAGCATGGCGGTGGTTTTGCCCGTTTGTCGGGGCGCATGGATGACAAAGTAGCCCTGCTGCTCAATCAGTCGGTCTAGGTTAGGGAGTCGCGCTAGGGGTGAGAGCATGTAGTGGATGTCGGCTTTGCACGGACCGGCTATGTTAAACCATTTGGGCATGGGAGGCAGGTGGCAGAAGGCAGGTGGCAGAAGGCAGGAGGGAACTCTTGAGAGTTTTCCCATCATTTCAAACCCGTTACTTTATGGTATCAATAGTTTTGAATGAGAGACCCTGTAGGGGCGGGTTTCACTACTACCCTTTCGTTCCTCACCTAGATGTGACTAAACCCGCCCCGATCAAGTGCGAGAGTTTTGACCCTTGCCAATGATTGTCGGGCATGGTTTCGAGACTTCCCGTGAACAGTCAGAATGTTTAACCGGGCATGATATGAGTTGGGTTTCGTTCCTCAACCCTAATCCCATATCCGCCGTAACCCACCAGGCAGTGTCCACCTGTAGGGTGGGTTAGGCGGTGCTTCGTAAAAAAACAAACCATCTAATCCCATATCCGCCGTAACCCACCAGGTTATAAACAGCGCCATTGAGTAAAGGGCGACCCGAGTCAATTGAGTGGACGCCGTTGTGAATTGATGCAAGCGGGTCGCCCCTACCATAATCAACCGTAGGGGCGCACCGACGTGCGCCCTTTGTCACAGGTTATCGGTAAAACCCGTCATTCATCCCCGAATCACCACAATGGCACGATTTCCGGGAGTGCGATCGCGAATTGGGGGAAGTTCCTGGCGCTGGTCGAAAATCACCAGCCAGCCTGTCTCTAAATCCAACCCCGCCAAATAGTAGGGTGGGTTAGGCGGTGCTTCATTGAGGAAACAAACCATCTAATCCTATATCCGCCGTAACCCACCAGGTTATCCTTCAAAAACAGCGCCATTAAGTAAAGGGCGACCCGAGTCAATTAAGTGGACGCCGTTGTGAATTGATGCAAGCGGGTCGCCCCTACACATCATCCTGGCGTCCTTTGTCAAAGGTTATCGGTAAAATCCGCCCTGACCGAGTTTTGATCGCGTGGATAGTTGACATTTCGTTAATTACATGAATTCGGGGTAAGTTGGGAAGGCGATCGCGCTGGATATCATGTCCTGGATTCACTTAAATTAACGGGAATTTCGATAATAAATTCTGTGCCTTTACCTAACTCAGACACACAGCTAATTTTACCCTGATGTTTGTCTACGATAATCTGGTGACTTATGGCTAACCCTAACCCTGTGCCACTCCCGACAGGTTTGGTGGTGAAAAAAGGATCAAAGATATGCTGACGCACATTTTCACTCATGCCAATTCCGTTATCGCTAATCTGAATAATAATGGATTGGGGGATGTTTTGAGTGTTGAGTGTTGACCCAAGGCTAGGCTGATCTGGAACCTGGTTTATAGGGGTGAATTTTTGGATTTTCGTTTCGCTATTGATGATAATGTTTGTGCCAAACCCGCCCTGACTGACTGTTGAGTTAACCTCCTTATCTCCCTTACTTTCAGACGCGCAATGGCACGTCTCTACACGCTCCTGTGTACCTCCAGATTCTTTATTATTAGAGACTTCAGTGGTAATGGTAATCAATCGAGGTTCGGCTTTACAGTCTAAGGCTTCAATTGCATTATCAAAGATATTGATAAAGACTTGATTTAACTGACTGGCATAACAGGCAACTTGGGGAAGTTGGCTATAGTGTCGAATCACTTGAATTTCTGGGCGATTGCCTTCAGCCCGGAGTCGGTGCTGTAACATGAACAGGGTGTTATCGATGCCTTCATGAATATCAACGGGTTTTAATTCTGCTTCATCTAATTTGGAAAAGGATTTGAGCGATCGCACAATTTTCTCGATGCGTTGAACCCCTATTTCCATGGAGTTAATCAGCTTAGACCAATCCTCGACCAGAAACTCTAAATCAATGTCCTGAATCTCTTGCTCAATCTCAGGGGTGGGTTCGGGATAGGTTTGCTGGTAGAGTTGCACCAGTTGTAATAAGTCTTGGAAATAGTTACGGGCATAGGTAATATTGCCGTAGATAAAGTTGGTGGGATTATTGATTTCATGTGCCACTCCCCCAACCATGCGCCCTAAACTGGACATTTTCTCGGTTTGGATCAGTTGGGCTTGGGTACGTTTTAATTCTTTCAGGGTGTCTTGTAGCGCCTTGGCTTTTTTCCGTTCGCGGGTTTCTGATTGCTGCAATTCTAATTCTATTTGTTTGCGATCGCTAATATCGCGGTGAGTGCCAGTCATCCGCCCAGGTAAACCGTTTTCATTCTCAGCCACAACTTTCCCGTAGTTGGAAATCCACTTATAATTCCCGGATTTCGTTCGGAGTCGATAGTCTAATTTGTAGGGAATAGAGTGATCGTGTAAATGCGCCTGCAACAGTTCCATCACCCCCGGTTTATCATCGGCATGGATCAGGTTTTCCCAAGTGCTGACATGTCCGGGGAGTTCATCACACTCATAACCCAGCATATCGAACCAGTGATGGGAGAAATACACCTCTCCGGTGTTGACATTCCAATCCCATAACCCATCTCCAGAGGCGTCTAATGCTAGTTGTAAACGTTCTTCACTCTGGCGTAAGGCGGCTTGCGATCGCGCCCGTTCGATGGCAATTTTGGCAAGGTAGAGAATTTGATCAATTAAGTCTTGATCTAGGTTAGTTGCGGTTTGCGGTTGGTCATAATACCCGGCAAATGTGCCTAAAATGCTGCCATTACTGGATAAAATGGGGACAGACCAACAGGCTCGCAACTCATGAGCTAAGGCTAAGTCTTTATAATTTGCCCATAACGGATCAGTGGCAATATCGGTGACAATAACCGTTTCTTGGCGATACGCCGCCGTACCACAGGAACCGACACCCTCACCAATTTCCACACCATCGATCGCTTGATTATACGCATCAGGTAAACTCGGTGCTGCACCTAAGCGCAGTTTCCCCTGTTCATCGACTAAGAGAAAGGAACAGCGCATTTGCCCAGAGCGTTCCTCAACAAATTGGGCTAAGGCTGCTAAAATATCCGGGAGGGGCGCATCGGAGGCAATCTGTTTCAGGAGATCATTTTGCTGTTCTAGCACAATTTGGGCTTGCTTGCGTTCTGTTATATCCAGAACCGTTCCCATTAGTTTAATCACCTGATTTTGGGCATTCAAGACAGGTTTACCGCGACCTTCTAGATAGCGAATTTCACCATCAGGGCGGATAATTCGATATTCGATTGTGTAGGATTGAGGAGTCTTGATCGCGTTTTTTACCTGTTGGGCAAATAAAGGACGATCATCGGGATGAATCCAACTCAGATGTTGTTTATAGGTGAGGGGGTTTGGGTTAGGTTCAAGCCCATAAATTCGGAAGAGTTCCGTTGACCAAATAATCTCCCCCGTCAGCCGATCCGACTCCCAACTGCCAACAAATGCAATTTTCTGGGCTTCGGTGAGTCTGGCTTCAGACAGGCGCAGGTTGGCTTCGGCTGTTTTGCGATCGCTCATATCAATCGCAGCCCCCAGGGTTTGTCGGGTTGTCTCGTCTGCATCCTGTTTAAACACGGTTTCTCGGCAAAATAACCAACGCCATTCCCCGTTTTTGTGGCGCATCCGGTACTCTAACTCAAAGACTTCCCCCACGTTGGCATGTTTAATTCGTTGTGCATGATCCCAAAGGATGGCAAGATCATCGGGATGCATCAGTAGCGAGAGAACCTGATTCCCCATCTCTTGGATTTCTTCGGGGGTATAACCTAAAATTTCATGGATTTCCCGGTTCGCGTAAATATTGCGTTGTTCTACCCAGTCATGAATGTAGATAATATTGGGATTAGCATCATTAATTGCCTGTAACCAGCGCTGAGACTCTTGCAGGGCTTGATCCAGTTGCTGGCGTTCAATTCCTACCGCGATTTCATTCGCAACCGAGGCGAGGGTATCCAGAGTGGTTGGGGATAAGGGATGACGGGCGAACATTGCCATAACCCCCACCAGTTCATCTTCAACGATCAGGGGATAACCCGCAAAGGATACCATTCCTTCCCGTCGCGCCCAGTCTGGATCAGTGAGTTCTGGGTCATTGAGGATATCATTGGTGAGGTGGGGTTGGCGTTGACTGGCGATGCGACCTAGTTTTGAGTCACTCAGAGGTATTTTGGCATGAGCGCCATTAATATGAGTGTATAGTCCCGCCGAGGCTTGTAACTCTAAGATATTGTCTTGGGAATTCAGCGTCCAAATTCGGGCAAAGGCGACATCCAAATGTTGGACAAAAGCCTGAGTACAGCGAAACAGCGTTGGGGATAAATCACTTTCGGAGCTCAAGGCAAATCCGATATCTGAACGTAAGGCTAAGCGCCGCGTATGTTCGGCTAACTCGGCTTCGGCTTGTTTGCGATCGCGAATTTCTTGGTGCAACTGGGCGTTTTGGTTCTGGAGTTGCTGGGTTAATAATTTCAGATGCAGGTGAATTTTAACCCGGGCTAACACCTCATCCAGTTGAATCGGTTTGCTAATATAATCAACCGCCCCTAAGGATAATCCTTTGACTTTTGCCTCAGAATTCGACGTATCCACCGCCGCCGTCATAAAAATGACGGGAATATCTTTGGTTTTCTCCCAGGCTTTCAGATGACGACAGGTTTCAAACCCATCCATGTCTGGCATCATCACATCCAGTAAGATCAGATCGGGATTCAGTTTCTCTAAGAGTTTCAGCCCTTGCTCACCACTTTTAGCAATCCGCACCTCAAAGCCAGCATCTCTCAAAAAATCCGAAACCAGTTTCAGATTCTCTGGCGTATCATCGATGACTAGAATTTGTGCATAGCTTTCAGAATTCTGCATCTCCCCCCAGACGTTCGTCAACTCGTTTGGGGAATCTGGATGTAACTGAGAGTTTGGATAGAGTGACATTTTAGCTTAGTTTCCCTTGCCCGGTAATGCCATTCTATTCGCTTGGCACGGGATGGGGTAGATAAGGAGTCTAGTTTCACTCAAAATTTAACTTAGCTAGCATCGACGAGACGATCTTCAGTTTCCCGATTACTCTGTCGCCGTTTTTATCTAGCTCAACGCTAGACTAAATCTATCAAAAAGCTGATCGGGTAAAGAGGGCGGGTTTTGTCTGTTCAATTATCTCAGACGATCAACATTGATCCCTAAACTCGCCCCTAAGTTAAATGCTACTGACTTTAGAGTTTGTAGTAAGCGCTTTAGCGCTTCTGGCACTAAAGTGCCTACTACGAACCCAGCTTAAGTCAATGACATTCCCCCTAAGTTAGGTGGACACAATTAAAGTTAGCGGTGGAGATTAGGGAACAGGGAACGGTACAGAATGTCCTAACCTGTCTTGGTACTGCTATAATCTTTCAATTTCAGCAATGCTTTAGCCTTAGCCATTCGCACCAAATGTTCTAAATATTCATAACTTTGCCAAATTTTTTCTTCATCAGGTGTTAACCCAACAGTGCGATTTTTCTCCAACAATGTTTGAATTTGAGTTTGCAAAGCTGGAGAGGGACGCAGGGCAATAATTTCTTCGGGTGTTGGTAGAGTTGCTAAGAATTCCAAGACTTCAGCTATCCCAGAAAAACCAAAATGAGTGATAGCTTCAAATTCTCGTAAACCCAGTTCCAGAATTTGAGGTAAGCAATTCTCCAGAGCGTTAACTCGTTGTGCTAAATCGTCAGGAAGGTCAAAGGTAACTTGCATGGGAAAAATTATCTAGGATATACAGCGCTTTGCGCTGTAATAAAGTACAGTAAATCAAAGTCCCCCTTTTCGATCCCCCTTCCGTCCCCCTTAAAAAGGGGGAGACCAGAGGATGCTTCGCTTTTTTTGCACGGGGGATTTAGGGGGATCGACAATGTACCGCATAGCAGAGCAAACTGCTGTAAGTCGGTGGACATTAAAGTTAAAGGTGGAGAACTCGCTTGCGCGAGTATGACAAATGACAAATGACAAATGACAAATGACAAATGACCAGTCCCTAATCGCCAAAACAATTATCCAATAAATCAACAATTTTGTCATAGTCAAACTGAGCCGCTAGTTCCAACACTTCAAGGGCAAAGGGAATATAATCCGGATTAATATCTTGCAGTCGCATCGTCTCCTCCTCAACCCCAGCAACATCCCCCATACTCGCCGCTTCATAGAGAACCCTTAACTCCTCCTGCGTCGGAATTACGCGATCGCCTGATTCCAAATAAGAGTTAGAGGGTTCAGCTTTATCCTGATAAACCCATGACACATTTAAATACACCTGAACTTTCTGAAGTAAGTCTGCTGTAGCAATTGGCTTAGTAATAAAATCAGTACAGCCAGCCTCTAAACTCTCAACGCGGTTATTGGCAAAGGCATTAGCTGAAATGGCAGTAATTGGGGTTGTGTTAAACTCAGGGATTTGACGTAATTCTTGGGTCATCTGATGCCCATCCATCACAGGCATAACAATATCAACCAGAATCAAATCCGGTTGCCATTCCCGCGCTTTGTCTAATCCCTCTTGTCCATTCGCGGCTTCTTGGATGTCAAAGCCAATGGGTTCTAAAACACTCCTGAGAACCGCGCAATTTTCCCAGCGATCATCCACAATCAGGATTTTACGTTTAGCACCAGAATACCCCACAATTGTCTCCATCGGTTTTGCCGGAATAAACTTGGCTGAAGAAGAGACTTCCGGTAAATCCACCTCAAACCAGAATTTACTCCCCACGCCGGGATGACTTTCAACCCGAATTTGGCTTCCCATCAAGGCGATGAGTTTCTTAGTAATTGCTAATCCTAATCCGGTGCCTTCATGGTGACGAGAAGTTTCCTTAATTTGCTCGAAAGGTAAGAATATTGTCTCTAAGTCTTCGGCACTCATGCCAATTCCCGTATCTTCAACCTGGAAGCGGATTTTGTCATTTTTCATTTGTCCTTGGTCATTTGTCCTTTGTCCTTTGTGAATTATATTTACTGTAAAAGTGACAGTCCCTGTATCGGTAAATTTAACCGCATTGGAAAGCAGGTTCATTAAGATTTGACGCAGGCGCTTTTCATCCCCATGAACGACTTGCGGTATAGGGGTAGGATCATTGTAGTTAAAGGTAATATCTTTTTGAATAGCTTTGAGGCGAAAGATTTCACAGAGTCCGACGATAAATGAGGGAAAATGAAAGTCTTCGGGATAGAGTTCCAGTTTTCCGGCTTCTACTTTCGACAGGTCTAAAATATCGTTAATCAGGGTGAGTAAGTGTTCACCGCACTGGTGAATAATTTCAATGCCGTCCTTTTGTTTAGAGGTTAAATTAGGATTGGGTTTAAGAATTTGAGCATAGCCTAAAATCCCATTTAGGGGCGTGCGGAGTTCATGACTCATTGAGGCTAAAAATGCACTTTTGGCACGATTGGCGGCTTCGGCGGCATCTTTGGCTTTAGCTAATTCGATCTCAGTTTTCTTCAGGTCAGTTATATCAATTTCAATCCCATCCCAAACGGTGCTTCCATCCGCTAAACGACGGGGGGCGGAACGCAAATAAGACCATTGAATATCACCGCTAGGCATTCGCTTCCGCATCTGCATCTCAAAAACCGAAAGATTACGCCGCGACACTTCGGTTAATTGCTCATTAATCAGGCGATCTTCTTCAACAATTAGATTATGCAGAACACTGGCATCCTGGAGAACAACCTCTGGTTTAATGCCGACTAATCGTTCAATTCCGGCGGTGATGTGGGAGAAGTGAAACTTGCCATTGGTTTCTCTAACAAGTTGATAAATTAAACCATTGGGCAGATTATCGGCTAGAGTACGCAATCGATATTCCCGCTCTTGTAACGCTAATTCTGCCTGTTTACGATCGGTGATATCTTTACCAATTCCCACTGTAGAACCATCGGGTAAGCGAATATTTGCCCAAGTAATTTCCAGGACTTCACCCCTGCGGTTTCGAGTCTGAAAGTCTTGCCAAGTCCCATCGGCTTTGAGCATAAAGTCTAACACTGAGGCGCGATAATCGGGGTCAGGATAAGCCTCTGCCATAATATCAAGATCTCGCATTTCTGCCAGTGACCATCCCAATGTTTGCTCAAAGGCTGGGTTAATGAATTCTACCTCAACCCCTTCTTTATAGAAGCACAACAAGATTGGAATAGAATCAAAAATTGTCTGGAGAATTCCTTTTTGCTGACTCAATGCCAGTTCAGCTTGTTTGCGATCGCTAATGTCTCTGAGAATGGCGGTACAGATAATTTCACCATTAATGTCTAGTTTAGAAATTGAGGCTTCCATGGGAAACTCCGTTCCATCCCGGCGGCGACCAAAAATTTCATTGCGTTCTCCCATTTGTCGGGCTTTACCCGCAGATTCGGCAAAATTAGTGACGTGATGGCGGTGAATTGTAGCGGCGCGAGGGGGTAAGAGTAAATCCAAAGGTTCACCTAATACTTGAGCGGCTTTGTAACCAAACATTTGTTCTGCACCCTGATTAAATAGGATAATCCGTTGTTCACTATCTACGGAAATAATCGCATCTTTAGCAATTTCTAGAATGCCGGAAAATCGCGCTTGAGAGGCAGCTAAAGCCAGTTCAGCTTGTTTGCGATCGCTAATATTTCGGGTGAGGGCAATGACTTCATTTTGATTCAGGGGAACCATTCGCGCCTCGAAGTATTGTTTACCCTGATTAAGGGGTAGGGAATACTCAACACTAACCAGTGATTCAGTTGTCAAAACCTGATCAATCGCGGCATAGAGTTTTTCTCCGGCATCAGTCGGGAATACGTCTTGAATTTTATGGTTCAGAAATGAGTCGGGTGAGGTATATAACTCCTGATAGTTTTTGGTGCGAAAATCGAGAATCGTGCCATCCGCCGCCAGCCGAAATAGGATATCCGGAAACGCATCAAAAATGGCTTGCATTTCCTGATTCGTTTGCCGTAATTGGGTTTCCACCTGTTTCAATTCGGTGAGATTGCGACAATTGACGATAACGCCAGAAATCTGCTGATTAGCATCCAGGTAAGGGATATAGGTGACGCTGATAAATTCCTGTTTCCCTCCTGGATAATCAAACCATTCTTCATAGCTTACCGTTTCACCTGCCAGACAGCGATCTAAATTCGGTTTAATCACCTGTTCAAACACCTCATCTCCCAGCAATTCACTCACCGAATGTCCGACAATTTCGTTATAGTGTTTTTGATTCCAATCCAGATAGGCTTGATTGACAATCTGATAAGTGTAATTGCTATCCACCAAGGAAATGGCATCGATTGTTGATGACACAATCCGTTCATACCGTCGCAAGGCATCTTCGGCTTCTTTGAGTTCAGTAATATCTTGAGACGTTCCCAAAATCCTAATCACCCGATTATTTTCATCCCGCTCAAATACCACTTCCCGTGACAGTAACCAGCGCCACGAGCCATCTTTATGGCGAAATCGACTCTCGGTGGTTAAAATATCGCTATCTGATGCCGTGTTCCAAAAGTTTATATTCCGCTCAATTAACGGCAAGTCATCGGGATGGAGGACATCCAGGAAAAACTGTATTCCTCGTCCGACAATTTCGGCGGGAGTGTAGCCTAAGATATCCAGAGATTGTCGATTAATATACAGATCGGTTCCCGCCGTTGGGTCAAACAGGTAAAGCAGTTGTGGCGAAGCATTAATGATTTTTTCAATAAACCGTTGATTTTCCTTAAGTTGGAGTTCAATCTGTTTGCGATCGCTAATATTAAAGCCCGTGCCAATCAGTCGATAGATGCGGGAGTTGCTGTCTTTCAGGGGGGTTAAATTACTAATCCACCAAGAGTCTTTTCCGTTAATCTGTAGCGAATGTTCATAGGTTATTTTTTCTCCTGCTGCCAGACAGCGATGATACCGTTGACATACCGCCTCAGCAATGTCTGGCGCTAATACCTCTTGTGGCGTTTTCCCTTGTATTTCTGAGTTACGCAGACCGGACATCCGTTCATGGGTGGGATTAATACTCACATAGCGAAATTCACCATTTTCCAGAACGTCAACGATAAAGACAGCTGCTTCAATTCCCTCATAGATGGTGCGTAAAAACGCTTCCCTTTCTCTTAACGATTCCTCCATTTGCTTCCGTTTGGTGATATCAGTAATCATGCCTAAGGTTCCCGTCGCTTGTCCCGATGCATCACAAATCGGAGTGGTGGCGACTAACGTCCACAAATCAGAACCATCACGGCGGCGAAACTTAAATTCGTGCTGTTCATAAATTCCCTGACGGCGACGCTCTAAGTTTTGGGTAGCTATGGCTTTCCCCGCCTCATCCATAAAGGCAAACATGGGTTGTCCCAGCATCTGCTCAACCGAATACCCCAGCATTTGCGCCATTTTCTGGTTAACAAATATCGTATTCCCGTCCAAGTCGATACTCCAAATTCCCTCATCAGCGGTTTCGACAATGCGACGATATTCTTCCTCTTGCTCTCGTAAGGCTTCCTCAGCTTGTTTCCGTTCCGTGATATCAATTAAATACCCGACACATTCCACAGGCGTCCCCATTTCATCCCGAATCAAACGCAGTTCCGTGGCGAACCAGTGATACGTGCCATCGCCATGGTAAAAGCGATATTCGTAGGTACAATATCCCTGAGCAAACAGTTGCGGCATAACCTCGTTCATCACCGTCATATCCTCTGGGTGAACCCGCACCGCCCAAAACTGAGCATTGTGGATAAAGTTCTCAGCATCATAGCCAAGAATCGTGCTAGCATTTTCACTCATAAACGTGGCGGAGTAATCGCCTGCGGCTTGAGAACTAAAAATAACCGCTGGACTCGCGGTGAGCAGATATTGTAGGCGTTCTTTGGTAGATTGAAGTTCTAACTCAGCTTGTTTCCGTTCGGTAATATCTTCCACCAATCCCACAAAGCGCAAAGGTTCTCCCGCCTCATCTCGCACCACCGAAATATCAGCAGTAATCCAGCGTTGTTCACCATTGGCTCGAATGATTCGATACTCCCGCTTCACTGAATGTCCTTGAAACTGTTGGCTCAGGGAATTGAGAACCAACGGACGATCCTCTGGATGTATCGCCTCTAGCCAGGATTGGGGGTCTTGATATAGACTCTCACAGGAGCGTCCCCACATCCTTTCGTAGGCGGGACTAACGTAAAGAAACGTACCGGAACTGACGGAGTGAACAAAGAAGAACTGACTCACGGTTCTGGCAATTTCTTGGAAACGGTTCTCACTCCTGATTAAGGCTTGTTCAAATTGCTTGTGATCGGTGATATTCTGAGTGACAACCATCCCGGCGATGATGTTACCCGCATCATTTCTCACCGCCGTACTCTGACATAAATAGGTGAACCCTCCGAGGTTAATTTCTTGAGTCTGCTCAACTCCGGCTAACGCGGCATGATAAAGTGGCTCAACCATGGCGCAGTTTTCTGGTGGTAAAACCTCCCAGAGGGTTTTGCCACGCAAGGCTTCCCCGCGATGTCCGGCTTCGGTTAACGCTTGACCATCCGCCACCAGATAGCGTAGGTTAGGGTCAAACAGGAACATGGCTCCATTGGGGAAATTCCTTGCCATGGCGCGATACAGGTATTCACTGGTACGGAGAGCGTTTTCAATCTGTTTGCGATCGCTAATATCCCGTGCTACCCAAATTACTGCCTGATCAGACAAAGGCGCAATAGAGATAGTCAACCATGTCTCATGGTTATCGAGGTTTAAATTGTAGTCAAAATAAAGGGTGTGCTGGGTATCCAGTACCTGTTGCACTTGGCTGAACCAAAGTTCCTCCGGGTCTTGAAAAAACTGCTCGACAATGATATTTAGCAGGTGAGAGTCTTCTGGGGATAAGTAAGTTCGCTTAGTCGGGGAAACTTCGATAGCTTTCTGCCTATCAATAATTAGGATAATATCGTTAATCGCCTCAAAAATAGTCCGAATCCGTTGCTCAGAACTATACAGCTTACCTTCGAGTAACTGACGTTCCACTATTTCTCGCTTTAATCGTTCATTCGCTTCCCTTAACTCAGCCGTTCGTTGAGCAACGTTGGCTTCTAGAGTATGATTGTAATCCCGTTGGAGTGCCTCGGCTCGCTTGCGTTCGGTGATTTCAAAAAAGGCGATAATTGCGCCGATAATTGTCCCCGTTTCATCGAGTAAGGGTGTTGCATAAGCTTCCACGGGAATAATCCGACTCCGTTGATGAATTTCCAGATCATCCACTATCATTTGTTCCCCGTTCAGGGCGCGAACTACAGGCAGATTTTCCACCGGACAAAACTGCTGGGTGTCGCTCTGATAAATCTGATAGGTTACGGCTAAGTCCTCGATTTGGGCATCGGGTAATGTCTCAATTTCCAGTAACTCTTTTGACTTTTGATTAGCATAGGTCAATTGTCCAGTTACATCATGAACCGATATACCTACGGGTATGGCTGCCAGAATTTGAGTCAATCGGCTTTCACTTTGGGTTAAGGCATGATTGGCAGATTGCAATTGAGTAAAATACTGGTGTAATTGCGCTGCCATGGTGTTAAAAGAATTTGCCAGTTGACCGACTTCATCCTTACGGTTAATCGGTATGGATTGCTGCCATTCTCCCCGTGCGATCGCGTCAGCGGCTCTATTTAACGTCAGAATTGGTTTCGTTATCCAGCGAACGGTAATAATTCCCAGCACAATAGACAGGATTAATGCCGCTACAGACAAAGCAATTGTGGTGCGCGTATTGGCATGAATTTGCTGCATAAAATCAGCATCAGAGAGAACCACAACAATCAGCCAATTGAGTCCATACTCATCCTGAAACGGGGTAACTTGAACAAATTGACGTTCACCATTTTGTTTGAACCTAAGCGATTGGGATTGATTTAGGTTGGATAAATTACCTAATTTTGATAATAATTCTTGCGTCGTGGTTTGAATGAGTGGATCACTAATTTGAGTCGCGCTAATCCGTTGAGCAGTTTGGGAGGTATCTTGACCGTAAACGGCTAAAGTATCAACGGAATGGGCAACCAATAAGCCATTTCTTTCTATAATAAAGACTCTGCCATGTTCTCCCACATCCAACGTTTGCAGAAACTCATTGACGGCGGAAAGAGATAAATCGGTGGATAAAACGCCTTGGAGAGTTCCGGTTTGATCAGAGAACGGATAACTCGCCGCAATGCCTAAACCCAAATCAGCGGGAACATAGAGATAAATCGGACTCCAGGTTGGTTTACCCGCCGCCACAGCCGTTTGGTAAAAAGGGCGTTCTCTGGTGTCATAATTGGTTCGATTGACTAATAATTCCTGCTGATTTCCTTGAGGATCAACACTGTAAACTTTTAAAATTCCTTGGGTAAAATTCTCGGTAAAGGCAACGGACAACCCGCGTTCATCATTCCCTGTTGAAACCAGTCCCCCCTGAGGGTTACTGAAATAAATACGATTCAGGGAATCAAACACTTGAATTTGCTGCAAAAAGTGGCGTTTTAAGCTACTCTGGTCTGTGAGATCCAGTTGACCCAGGCGGATGGCATCAGCATTTGTGGCATTAACCTGAAGCGGAGTTTGGAGGTAAGCCGTTAGACGTTCAAAGACGCGATCGCTAATTTCTGCTTCTAACTGAGTCGCCAAGTCACTCACGGCTTCCTCACCATGGCGATAGGAGAGATATCCCACTAATCCTACGGTTCCGACAATTTGCAGGACAAACGGAACAATAATAACGGTTCTCAGAGGCAGCTTTCCGGCAACATTAGCTAGGAATGATTTTAGAGATTGACCAGGATTTAGCATACAGGAAACGGGGAATAAGTAGGTGGACACAATTAACGTGAACGGTGAATATCGTCATTGGTCATTGGTCATTGGTCATTGGTCATTGGTCATTGGTCATTGGTCATTGGTCATTGGTCATTGGTCATTGGTCATTGGTCATTGGTCATTGGTCATTGGTCATTCGTCATTGGTCATTCGTCATTTGCGATAATTGAACGGTTAGGTCAGGGCGGGTTTAGTTACATCAGGGTGACAAGGAAATGTTAGTAGTAAAACCCGCCCCTACATCCCCTTATAGGTGTAGGTTTTTTATTTTAGGGTGGGGACTAGACTTGGAGGACAAGGGAGGAAAGTAGACAAGGGGGAAAACCTCCCCATCTTCCAGACGTAGCATGCTACGTCTCTACATTACTTCCCATCTCTGGCAATCTTGGCGAAAGAAGACACAGATTGGGCTTACTATTGGGTAGTTTCCCCTGTTGGGTTCACTACCTTCTGACACATGACTGAAGGATCACATCGCATTCAGACGAGTCGTCTGATACTATTTACAACGCTTTGGCTAACCTTATTTATTTTATCGGTTAAAGTTTCTGCGGCTTGGGCGACGCGATCGCTGAGTCTTATGGCAGAATCGATGCAGACGTTACTGGTTAGCTTCAGTACCCTGCTGAGTTTATATAAGCTAATCGCCCATGAGCATCCCATCAGGCGATCGGTGTATGGTCATGGTAAGTGGGAAACCCTGATCCTATTCTTACTGATTGGCTTTTTTGGGTTTACCGGATTAAATGTCTGGGGAATGTCAGCGCAACAATTATTGAACCAACCGTCAGATGAGTGGTTGACGTTTCCGGTGCGAGTAAGTTTACCCCTGATTCAATTACTCGCCGTTGTGATCATTACCAGTTTAGGATTGGCATTAGTTGGACGGTATCAAGGGAAACAACTGAGAAGTGCTGCTTTAGGGTTTAATGCTCGACAACTGTTGTTGGATGTTTGCCTGACTCTGGTTGTACTCCTAGGACTTTTGGGCGTCGAGGCGGGGTTAGTCTGGCTGGATGTAGTGCTAGCCATTGTCCTGGTTCCCGTGGCGGTGAGGAATTGCTGGCAAGTGATCAACTGGCAATTTCCCCTACTGGTTGAGCAAACCGCGATCGCTCCCGAAATTCTAGCGCAAATTGCTCACCAAGTTGGCGGAATTACTCACTGTTATCATATTCAGTCACGAGGAGTTGTCGGGCGTTATGTGTATATTCAAATGCACCTAATCATCCATCCTGAATTTGCTGGTGTAACTTCTTTACTGGTGGAACGAATTAAGGGGATGATTGAGGAAGAATATGGACCTGTACAGGTGACATTTTATATTGATGATGACTTTACGATAGCGGCAAATCGTCATCGTTCAGGGTTAATGTCAGATCAGAATCCTGATAATCCAAATAATCCTGAGTTCGGGGATTGGTAATTTGTCGTCATTCGTCATTTGTCATTTGTCATTTGTCATTGGTCATTTGTCATTGGTCATTTGTCATTGGTCATTTGTCATTGGTCATTTGTCATTGGTCATTGGTCATTTGTCATTTGTCATTTGCGATAATTGAACGGTTCGGTTGGATCACGCCAGTAGGGTGCGTTAGCGTTCGCGAAGCGTTCCCGCAGGGTAGCGTAACGCACCATTTCAAAAGATAGTAGTAAAACCCGCCCCTACAAAAGATGTTTTATCGGAACGCCTATTCTCCCCCTGCTCCCCCAGCTCCCCCAGCTTCCCCAGCTCCCCCAGCTTCCCCAGCTTCCCCAGCTCCCCCAGCTCCCCCTGCTCCCCCAGCTTCCCCAGCTCCCCCTGCTCCCCCTGCTTCACCCATTTCCCTTATCTTCCTCATCTCCCTCATCACCCTCATCACCCTCATCTTCCTCATCTTCCTCATCCGGAAGAGTAATATTATACTTTTCTAATTGATCCTGTAACTTGGCTTCCCGTTTCTCCATGTCTTGCTGTTGGAGTTTTAATTCAATTTCCAAGGCTTGAATATTTTCGCGACGGGCTTCCATTTCAGCACGCTGACGAGTTAAATCTTGACTTTGTAACGTCAAATCCTGTCGCCATTGTTCGGTGCGGGTCACTTCTTCCTGTAAGAACATGGGGGTAATTCCGATAGTTAGATATCGGTGGACGAAGTTTAATACCCACTCCTTGGCAGATTGAATATCCAGAACCTCTTGATTGTCAGACATATCGACCAACACTAACGATCCTTGATGAAAGGCGTTCGCACCATCCAGCGAAATGCTTTCTGGTGGATTAATGACTGCCCAGCAATCATCCGATTCTTGACGGGCTAACAATTGGAGTTCAATGCTGCCGTCTTTGTCATTTTTTTGCACTTCACCCAGATGTAGCATAGCCTGTTAGTTGTTGGTCGTTAATGAGCAAGGAATTGATTTTCACGGAGGAATAATTTATGATCGTTTTAAAGTCGCTTTAGGCGATCGCGCAAAATTTCAGATTGATGCATAGACTCACTCAATGCATCCTTAGCACCCTGGACAATAGGGGCGGGGGCTTTGTTGACAAAGTTTGGATTCGCCAAACGACTCGACAGAGATTTGACTTCAGCATCGATTTTACTGAGATCTTTTTCTAACTTAGCGCGAAGTGTTTCCACATCAACTAAACCCGCTAGAGGAATAATCACTTGAACCGTACCCGTTACACCTGCCATCGTGTTTTTCAATTCTTCGGTTAAGGCTGGCACAATCGTTAAGGTATCAACTTTGCCTAAGTCTTGTAGATAAGATTCACCCTTCTGTAAAATCTCCCGTTCATCCGGATTTTCGCTTTGCAAAATCACGGGGGCTTTTGTCTTCGGTTTCACACCCGCTTCTGCACGCAGGTTACGGATGGTGCGGATTGCATCAATGAGTAACTCGAACTGCTTTTCTAGATCTTGATTGATGGGAAATACACCCGGTTCGGTTTCCGAGTCGGGTAGCGCGGGATAGGGTTGTAGCGCTAAACACTCGTCTGTCTTTTGAGTTAAAGTATGCCAGATTTCTTCGGTAATGTGCGGCATAAACGGATGCAACAGTTTCAGGATACCATCCAGGACATGTGCCAGGGTTTGCTGGGCGATTTGCCGCGATTGGGTTCCCTGCTGGCGTAACCGTTGTTTAACCAGTTCAATATACCAGTCACAAAAGTCACCCCAGATAAAGTCATAGAGTCCCTTGGCGGCTTCTCCTAAACCGTAACTATCGATATCCTGACGGGTTTGAGTAACAACTTGGTAAAAGCGGGAGAGAATCCAGCGATCGCTTAACTCTAATGTATCCCCTTCCTGTGCCAATGGCGAACCCAAGACTTGAGGCGATTTCCCATCCAGATTCATCATCACAAACCGCGCCGCATTCCACAGTTTATTGGCAAAGTTGCGCGAGGCTTCTACGGATGCGGATTCATCGGTCTGGCGATTATACTCTAAACGAATATCTTGACCTGCACCTGCGACTTCCCGGATTAAGGTATAGCGCAGCGCATCGGTTCCATATTTCTCGATCAGAAGCAGCGGATCAATACCATTATTTGCCGACTTGGACATCTTTTTGTTATTTTCATCCCGGACTAAGCCGTGGATGTAAACGGTTTGGAATGGCATTTGATCGGTAAAATATCCGCCCATCATCGTCATCCGGGCAACCCAGAAAAAGATGATATCAAAGCCTGTAACTAATACGGTGGTAGGATAGTACGTCTCTAAATCTGGCGTCTGTTGGGGCCAGCCCATGGTGGAGAAGGGCCACAAGCCGGAGGAAAACCAAGTGTCGAGGACATCGGGGTCTTGGATGAGCTTGACAGATTCGCCAAATTGTGATTTGGCTTTTTCTAAGGCTTCGGCTTCACTATGAGCCACGATAAAGGGAGTATTATCGGTAATTTGTCCCCCCGTTTCACTCACCGCATACCAAGCCGGAATTTGATGTCCCCACCAGAGTTGGCGAGAAATGCACCAGTCCTCTAATTTAACTAACCAGTCCCGGTAAACTTTTGTCCAGCGATCGGGGACAAAATTGGGGGAGTTATGCTGATCCAGCGATTCCAGGGCTTTATCCGCTAGGGGACGAATCTTGACGAACCATTGGGTGGATAATAGGGGTTCAACCGGAACCTTTCCGCGATCGCTATAGGGAACGGTATGATGGTAGTCTTCTACCTTAACCAGGCATCCATCCGCCTCGAGGCGCTGCACCACATTTTTCCGTGCCACAAATCGGTCTTGTCCTTGAAACTCGCCCGCATTTTCATTCAGCGTGCCATCTTTATTCAGAATAGTAATGAAGGGCAAGTCATGGCGTTTGCCCATTTCAAAGTCATTAGGATCATGGGCGGGTGTAACTTTGACGCAGCCTGTCCCGAAACTAGGGTCAACCAACTCATCTCCAACCACCGGAATCTCTCGCCCCATAATCGGCAAGGTCAAGGTTTTGCCAATTAAATGCTGATAGCGTTCATCCTTGGGATTCACCGCCACTGCTGTATCCCCCAGCATGGTTTCTGGTCGAGTCGTCGCCACTTCCACTGACCCATTTCCCTCACTCAGAGGATAACGAAAATGCCACAGATGACCATTAACTTCCTTATTTTCCACCTCCAAATCCGAAACCGCCGACTGTGACTGGGGACACCAATTCACCATATATTCACCCCGGTAAATCAGTCCGGCGTCATAGAGTTGGACAAAGGCTTCCAGCACCGCATTAGACAAGCCTTCATCCATCGTGAACCGTTCCCGCGACCAATCCACCGACACGCCTAAGCGACGCAATTGGTTAACAATCCAACCCCCTGATTCTTCCTTCCATTGCCAAGCGCGATTCAGATAGGTTTCCCGTCCGACATCTTGACGAGTTTTGCCCTCGGCTTTCAGTTGCCGATCTAAGATTGTGGACACCGCAATACTGGCATGGTCAGTCCCCGGAACCCACAGCGTATTAAACCCCTTCATCCGGTTATAGCGAACTAGGATATCCATAATCGTTTGTCCCAAGGCGTGACCCATGTGCAGGCTACCCGTGACATTGGGCGGTGGAATCACCATGGAATAGGGTTCACCACCTTGTTCGGGGTGGGCTTGAAAGACGCCCTGTTCTTCCCAGAACGTCTGCCATTTAGCTTCGGTCGTGGTGGGATCGTATTGAGTGGGTAGGGAGGGAGTGGTTGCTGTCATTGGAATCTTGCGTTTTACGTTTAATTTTGCCATACCCGATGACGGGGTTTGGGTTTCACCGAGATTAAAGTCAAAAAATAGATGAATTAAGTCTTGTTATTTTTTCAGACCACGATAAGATATAAAAGCCTCATGCCGAGACCCGATTATACATAAACAAGAGGCAATTGCCTTTGTGCCACTTTGGTGTTAGCTGATGAAACACACCCTTTCCGTTTTAGTCGAAGATGAAGCTGGCGTTTTAACTCGCATCGCTGGTTTATTTGCCCGTCGCGGCTTCAATATTGAAAGTCTCGCCGTTGGTCCTGCGGAAAAAGTTGGGATTTCCCGGATTACGATGGTAGTGCCTGGGGATGAGCGATCGATTGAGCAACTCACCAAGCAACTCTACAAGTTGATCAATGTGATCAAGGTTCAAGAGATTACCACCACGCCTTGTGTTGAGCGGGAATTAATGTTGATCAAAGTCAACGGCACCAGTTCCACGCGATCGGAGATTATTGAACTTGCCCAAGTCTTCCGGGCGCGGGTGGTCGATATTGCCGAAGATTCCCTAACCATTGAAGTTGTGGGAGACCCTGGAAAAATGGTCGCGATCGTCCAGATTTTGAGCAAGTTTGGACTGCGAGAAGTCGCCCGGACAGGAAAAATTGCCCTAATCCGCGAATCCGGTGTCAACACCGAATATCTCAAGTCCCTAGAAGCCAAAGTATAGCTGAAAACCCGAACCCCCACTCAGTTATTGACACCCTTGGGGAGGTGAGAAAGGAGACACCCCCTTTTATTCATCTGTAGGGGTTCATCTGTAGGGGTTCATCTGTAGGGGTTCATCTGTAGGGGCGGGTTTAGGAATTACGTTGTCCGATTAATGATAACCTTTGTTCAAAACCCGCCCTTTCTCAGTTTCCCCAAAGCAGGAGATTGGGAATTGGGAAATTGGTGATTAGTGACAGGAAAAATCAGGAAAAATTCTCCCCCTGCTTCCCCTGCTCCCCCAGCTTCCCCTGCTCCCCCTACTCCCCCTACTCCTTCTACTCTAAGAGTCCGATTGCTCGATCGCCTGTGCCACCTGCAACGCTTCAATCAGTTGAGCCATAGCATATTCTAAATGAGCGCCAGCATCAACCGCCACCCAACCATCGGTAGTTTGATGACGCCATTCAAAGTGAAGATGTGGACCCGTGGAAAATCCGGTGCTACCAACCAGCCCAATCACATTACCCTGATCCACCGATTCACCCGGTTGCACAAAAACTTCTGACAAGTGAGCATAGCGGCTTTCCTGAGTCCCTTCCTCATGGCGCAAAATCACCGTTAGTCCATAGCCGCCTAAGTAATCAGCCGTAGCCACCTCACCCGGAGCCACCGCCAAAACTGGTGTCCCCGTCGGGGCGGCGATATCGGTACCCGCATGGAAACGAGATGTCCCCGTAATCGGATGGGTGCGCCACCCGAATACTGAGCTAATTGCCGACGGAATGGTTAAGGGGAAAATAAAGCTGGCATTACCGACGATAGTACGTCCCTGGGGTCGGTTGGAGAAATTATAGTACGTCAGACCCGTGGGAGTAGTTTTGGATGATGCCGTTGGGGATAGAGAGGAGACAGGAGGACGGCGCGTAAACTGTCTGCCCCCAGAATTGCCAGACACGGCAACCCGTTGAACTGAACGGACTGGGCGTCTCACACTGGCATTGACAGCAACTGGAGGTGTAGGAAGTCGAGTTGCGGCTCCACCAGTTCCTCCCTGAGGTTGAGGGGGTTGAGGTTGAATTCGCCCTGCCACTGTTCGTGATGTTGGCGTCGCTTGACCCCCACAACTCCCACTCGTCAATCGTCCATTGCGCGACACGGTTTGACACCCTGTTGACCGCTCCGTCACAACCACAGTGGGCTTTTCAGTTCCCCGTGTTGCCCCAATACTGTAGTTCGTCGAATCAATATAGCTATTATTCGGCGCGGCTGGGGTTTGAGTTGCTGTCTGAGCCGGGGACGGATTAACAATAACCTTCGGAGGTTTGGCTAAGGTAGCGGGAGCTGGAATGGATAGATTCGGCGCGTTCAGTCTCGGTTTTGCCGCTGGAGGTGTCGCCACTCTGGGTGTGGGTGCAGCCGGAGCCGGGGCTGGAGGCTTACTAACAGTAACCGGTGCAGGAGCCGCAGGTTTAGGCGCTGGGGGAGCAGGGGGACGGTAGGCAGGTTTAGGCGCTGGCGCTGGGGCTGGCGGTGCAACAATAGCTTGTGGCGCAGCAGGTTTAGGCTGGGCAGGAGGTGCTGGGGGCGGCGGGGTAAATTTAATCGCTGGGGGAGCAGGCGGTGCGGCTGGGGCTGTGCCTGCGTCGATTGGTGCATCAGTTTGAGCAACGACTAAACCACTACTGAGAACACCAAGTCCTCCCATCACACTGATGCCCTGCTTCAGCCAGGGATACCGATAAAATACGCCCGTTGGGGTGGAATTGGCGACGGTTTCTTTATTCATTTGCGACTCACTCCTCATGGCTCACTCTCAATCTAATATCGAGTAAAAATTTTTAGTCAATTTAAGGGAATTTAATTAGGCAAGAACACCGATTCCGTAATTCAAACAACTCATACTCAACCCGTAAAATTTAACGTTGGGACTCAAGGCACCTCTTGAGAATAACCCAGACTAATTGTACCGGGCTTGAGGTGAATTTCGGGACTGATGGTGGTATCAGCATTTGTATCCATTGCCTGTGCTGAGTTTACGCTAACTCTTAGATCACCCGTTGACGTGACGCCTTTAACGATGCCACGATGTCCGTTGACTTGAATCGAGGCTCCCTGATGAAACAGTAACCTTTGATAGGACAACCGTAAATTATCAATGCCTGATTCTAACCCGTAGTGGTATCCCGATCGCAATCCCTGGATCACGATTGCGGCTAACATTTCTAGGGAGGTTACGGATGGACTCATGGGTTGAGTCGCAAAAAAGGATTGTAAATTAATCCCTGTGTCTGGCACAGGATTACTCCAGTTAATGCCTACCCCAATCACCGCTTTAGTAATCTGCCCCTGAGACAGTCGAGTTTCGGTGAGAATCCCCCCCAACTTATCACCCAACAACAGCAGGTCATTATGCCATTTAATCAGGACAGGAATACCATAGCATCTTAACGCTGTAGCAATACCCCAAGCACTGCACATCGTTAGCTGGGCGCTATTGGATGCTTCCACATTCGTGGTTAAACCCAACGATAAGTATAGCCCACCCTGCTCCGATTGCCATTGCCGTCCCCACTGTCCTCGTCCAGCCGTCTGTTGAGCCGCGATAACAACGGTAGGAGGTGAGGTTCCTCTATCCAGCAATTCCCAGAGGGTTTGATTAGTAGACGATAGGCTGTCAAATAAGTAGATAGGACAATCCCCGATATCTTGAAGTCCTGGGAGTCCAGAGTGGGATAGCTGTGGCGTGACGGTTTGCAGGGCTATTTCCAGAGTTTGTTGATTAAGTACCACTACAGCTTAAAGATTAGCTAAGCTAGCCTATTGTACTCCTGACCTTCCCTTGATGGAATAGTGTTTCCTATGTAAATTTTCTGGGACACAGCAGACAATGAACAATGAACCCGTAGCTTGCTTGACGCTTCGCAATTACCTACCATGAACAATGAACAAAAATCAATGCATACGTGGCACTGGCAAACGTGGGACAACTTACCGTATCTAACCTGTAGCCTTCTCAAACCTTGGCGTCACGGCTTCTTCACCTCCGCCTTTTCCCCTCGTCCCCCTGACCAAATTGTAGAAGCCCTACAGCCTGAAGCGAATGTTTATCGGGTACGCCAAGTGCATGGCAATACTGTCTTGACACCCTCGGAAATTGTGGTTTCAGTTACTCAACAGGAGACTCAGACACCGGAAAAGCCAGAGGCTGATGGTATCCTCACAGAACAATCCCAGCAAGCGGTGTGGGTTTGTACGGCTGACTGTACGCCTGTACTGATTGGCGATAAACAAACGGGACAAGTCGCGGCGATTCATGCGGGATGGCGAGGAACAGCAGCTCGAATTGTGCCAAATACGATCGCACGATTCCTAGAAACAGGTAGCCGCTTAGACAATCTTAGGGTTGCCATGGGACCTGCGATCGCGCCAGAAGTGTATCAAGTTTCGGAAACCGTCGCCATAGAAGTAGGTTCTAGCATTATCCCCCCAGATAAAACAGATACGTCTGAATCGATTTTGGCTGAATTACAGCAGCTTCCCCATTCCCCAATTTGGGAAGATCCCCATCCAGGGCGAGTACGGTTAGATGTACGGCGGGTGAACGCCATACAACTCGAACAACTCGGCTTCCAGGATGAACAAGTCGCGATCGCGCCTCACTGTACCTATCAGCAACCGGAGTATTTCTTCTCCTATCGTCGCACTCAGCAAAAAAAGGTGCAGTGGTCAGGAATTGTCAGCAAGTAAGACTGTAGGGGCGCATAGACGTGCATTGGTGTCAATTTAAGGTAGAAAACCAATGCTGGCAAGGTTTTAACCTGTGTCTATCTACTCCTCGACATTTTCCCCCTCATCCCCTAACCCCAACTCCGGACCTGACTTTGCTAGCGAATGTTACTGGCATAGCGTGAAATCAAATAAAATCGTTAGCCGCTCTAACGTATTTCGGTCATTCTAGGGCAGAATGTTAAATTCGCCAGCAGTATCCCTCCCTGGGGAGAAGGGGGATCGGATTCTCTTACTCCCCTCTTGCTCCCCTCTCCCAAGCTTGGGAGAGGGGCTGGGGGTGAGGGCTGGCGTGGGAGAGGGGCTGGGGGTGAGGGGTTGAGCTTAAGTTGACACCAATGATAGACGTGCGCCCTTACTAGAAAAAACAAATGACCAATGACCAATGACCAATGACCAATTACATATCCGACGCTGTCGTTTGACCAATGAACGGTGACAGGTAAGCCACTAACGCCCCTAGCGCAAACGCCAAGACATTCCGGAATAAAGGCAACCATTCAGCCGTCCGAGTGACAACTGGACCGATTCCGAAAGCAATGAAGAGAATACCCCACAAGGGAGAAAAGATTAATGCCCATTGCCAAGCCACAAGCTGTCCATCTTTGCGCGGAATCGCGGCAAATCCCAAAACGACACCACCCACCAAAGAGGTAATCAAGGTAAGAATCCACTGTTCTTGAGGCAAGCCCGGAACAACGTTACATCCACCCTTATTTAGGCACGTTTTAACGGTGTCTAATGACTGGACAATTGCCTGGTTTTCCCCATTCTCGCGCACAAAGTAGAGATTACCAAAGCGTGTCTGTAACTCTACCCAAAAGGTACGGGGTAGAAATTGATATAAATCGTCACCCACGTTAAAGCCCAACAGGTTACCGCCTCGTGGGTCAGCAATCAGTAAAACACTTTTATCATTGAGTCCCCAGTAATCGCGAACGGCTAAACCGGGTGTACGGTCATATTGAGTTAATACCCGCAGCTTCCAGCCTGTTTGTGCCTCAAAGCTTTCTATGTCTTGAATTAAGGCTTCTTCCTGAAGCTGGGGGAGCAGGTTCGCCAAGTCAATAATGGGCGTCTGGGTTTCCGGGAGTAGATCGGGGTTGTTATAAGCCTGAGCGGATGGTGCGATCGCCCAAACAGAGCCAGCCAGACAAAACGCTACCAAGATTACCAAAAATCGTTTAAAAAGATCCAGCATTGCGATACACAAAACAATGGACAGGGGTGAAATATTTTAAGCGGGAGATAAGATCAGGTTAAGGTACAAGTTTCTTTACACTTGTTTACTTTACTCTAATATTTGGGATTTGTCATTGGTTAGGGAACAGGGAACGGGGAACAGGGAACGGGGAACAGGGAACAGGGAACAGGGAACGGGGAACAGGGAACGGGGAACAGGGAACAGGCAATAGGCAATAGGCAATAGGCAATAGGCAATAGGCAATAGGCAATAGGCAATAGGCAATAGGTAAGGTAGAGTTTTGAGTTAACTTCCTCATCTCCCCCAGCTTCCCCATCTCCCCCATCTCTCCGATTGTAAAGAT
>NZ_JAVJQN010000067.1:0-90128 GCF_040218245.1 Coleofasciculus sp. E1-EBD-02
CACAAGTGACCCACCCAAGTTAAGTAAATATAAGCATTTAGGCAAGGCTGGAAGTGAAGCCCATGTCGCTTCTGTGATGTCTGTTGCCAGAAGAACGATAGTGTCCGAATTACAAAAAACCATTGATTCTCTTAAAAATAGTTTACTAGATATTTCTTTTGACTCTGAGCAAGAAGATATCTAAATATTTAGGTTAAAAAATTATTCGCGATTATAAGTCGCGAATAATTTTTCTCTCTTTTCCAAAATGGGATGCTCCCAGCGGAAAGATGTATTTGTCAAGCATTTAGCTAAATATGATTCCCGGTTTGTCGCCGGAGATGCTTACAGTTTTGAGCAGTGGATGAGTGTTTTGAAACGAACCCACAAATGCTCGAATTCAGAAGTTGCCACTATTGTTTCCAAGGCAGCAACTAAGGCATATTGTGAGGGTCATCCTGGTCGGATTGATGTAGCAGATTTGTTGTCCGAGCGGTCTACAATTAACCCATTGGCGTTACGTGATGCGGAGCGGATTACGGCGATGCGTCGCAACGCGCAACGGGTATCGTTACCTGCGTCTTCGCCGGATAGTTCGGTCTATGCTCAACCTCAAGTGGATGATATTTATTAGTGACAATGATTCCTCGTGAAATTTTCTCCAATTCAATGTCGTAAACCATCATTTTTACGGTATTTTCTTGCAGCATTGAGGCTGGGAAATCAAGTTGAAATAAGCTGTTATAGATTAGAGTGGGTACAGCTAGATAGAGAATCCGAACGCTGCCGATTTTGGTCTAGCATTCAGGTGAGGTGACTGACGTTTGTCGTTCAGAATCTATGAAGTCGAGGGTGGAATTTGTTCTAAGGAAACTAAACCATTGTCTTCAAAATCAATCTCCAGATGATATCCTTCCATCAATGCCGTTCCCAATAAAGGCTTATAACCAGACGCTAAAATAGGGACTACTTTTTCTCGATTGTCCCAAACAATTGTTGCTAAATGTATAGATAACAACGCCTCCCTACCATCGGCTAATCTGGCAAGCGTACTCGAATATAACGGGAGATTCATCGCACTGACTGCTTGCGGTGGTAAGGTAAGATGGTCGTTGAATCCAGTATCGATAATAAAATCGATAGAAAAATCAGGTTGTGTTGGTAAACGAAAAATTACTGGCACTATCGCTTTGCCGTCAATCAATCTCCCGTAAATCATTTGACAGTACGCTCAATCGCCCCCCCAAAGCTGACAGCAACATCATAACCAATCCGCATCGTAAATAACCTGGCATTTGGTTTTTTCTGCTTTAACTTTAAGGCTGTTTCTACGCCAGTTTTATCAATACCGTATTCGCCCGTTTCCGCATCAATCACAATCATCCTGCCAATGTTATCATCACACTCAACCTGTTGACGAATGCCATTTTCGTAAAACTGTTTAGCTCTGTGGGCAACTTCTTCTACAGTCCAAAAAATAGCCTGCATGATAATTACACCTGCTTTGTGCTTTTTAATTATTTTAGCTGATTCGGTAGGCAACCTTTCAGTAGACCATGGCTACTATCTAGGAGTTTGAACCTCCCGGCGGGTGAAGCAACGAGTGTAAGCCGTGAGGAACGCCATTACCCCCACCCATTCCCCCAACTGAGCGAGTAGCAGGCTTTCATCAAGTCGGTTTCTGGGAAAATGCGATCTATCATCCATTCTACACCATCTAACGCGACACGGCTTTCTTTATTTGCCGCCTATTTTTTAGAGTGGTGAGGGTCATTTATGTAAGCCTAAATTACCGATGCACAACCTACGCTGTGAGGATATCTACGATATTGTCTATCAGCTAAATTAACCGTCATGTTGATTATTGTCGTTTGTTGACATTTGTCTAAATTAAAGCTATCCTCATCAAAAGGTCGATGTCAATCATTTTAGGTAACTAACCTTCTCGATTTCTCCAGTATGGTTAAAAGCACTACCCCTTCATTCATTACAACCATCCCCCTTGTTGTAACCAGTCAATCAGAGTCAGAGTTGCTTTCTCGCTTCCAAGCGGGTCGGCAACTCTATAATGCTTGTTTGAACGAAGCAATGGTTCGGATGCGGTTAGTGCAGAAATCCTCCCATTACCAATCAGCTAAAAAGCTACCAAAAGGGAAAGTCAGAACAAAGGCATTTAGTGAAGCAAGGAGGCAATATCGGTATTCCGAGTATGAGCTTCAGGCTTATGCAACGGTAGTCGCCAATACCTCTAAGTGGATTGCTCAAAAAGTCGATTCCAATACTCAGCAAAAGTTAGCGACTCGTGCCTTCCAATCAACAGAAAAGGTAATGTTTGGTCGTGCTAAGAAAGTACGATTCAAGGTTCCTTCTCGGTTCCGCAGCATGGAGGGCAAGACCAACAAGCAGGGTATCCGTTGGACTGGGGAGCACCTTCTTTGGGGAAAGCTCAGACTCAACGCCCTGATTTGCCCCAATAACCCTGTAATGATGCATGGCATCAACAGCTCTATCAAATACGTCCGGATTCTCTGGAAAGAGATTAACGGTAAACGTCGCTGGTATGCTCAGTTAATCAACAAAGGAGAGCCTTATCGAAAAGCTGCTAATTTTGTTAATCCTGGAGTTGTTGGATTAGACCTGAATATTTCCAATGTGGCTTATGTGGCTGACAGCAATGCTGGCTTGTTACCCTTTGCCGAGAAGGTTCCAAGCTTTGAGCGTGAAATTAGCAGCTTGCAGCGAAAGATGCAACGGTCACAACGGCAGTCCAATCCTGACAACTACGAACCTGACTTCTTAGGAAGGAAGGGACGTAAGGATATCCTGAAAAAAGGGAAGCCGAAAAAAGGTTGCTCTTCGTGGAATAAATCCAAACGTTATCAGGCTCTTGCGCGTCAAAAGCGAGAATTAGAGCGGCGCAAAGCTGAGTATTGCAAGTCTCAAAATCGTCGCCTAGTTAATGACATTCTCAGAAACGGAAACCAAATTAAGGCTGAAAAGGTTTCTGTAAAAGGATGGCAAAAGAATTGGGGAAAAGCGATTGGTGCTAAGTCCCCTGGTTTTTTTCAGTCAGAACTGAAACGCAAAGCTGAGAAAGCTGGCGGTTCGTTCTACCAGTTTTCGACTACGAAAACGGCACTCTCTCAAACTCATTTAACAGGGGAACGTATCAAAAAATCCCTGTCAGAACGAGTTCATTACGATAAGTCAGGCGTAGTAATGCACCGTGACTTGATGAGTGCGTTTTTAAGTCGTCACGTTTATGACGATGTGTTGTCATTGCAGAATGCTCAATCCGAGTATCCAGGGATGGAAACCGCCCTGCTACGGGCATGGCAACAATATCAACAATCGGCAAATCGAGTAAGCGCGTCTGAAAGTCGGTGCAGTCATAGCCCCGTTGAGCCGATTCGTAGCGACTCAGAAAAGTCTAGCCAGATAGCTTCCTCTGGGACGAGTGAAAAGCTAGATATAAGCTTCTGAGGAATCTCCCGGTTTTAGCGTAGCGGAACCGGGAGAGGTTTCAAATCACTGCTTAACCGGCAAACGAATCGTAAAAATCGTACCTTTGCCCACAATAGATTGGCAACCAATCTGCCCAGAATGAGCATTAACAATAAGTTGAGTTAAATACAATCCCAACCCACTACCCGAACGAGGATTCATACCCGCAGAGGGCAGAGAATCAATTCTATGTTGCCCACTCCGAAACCGCCGGAATAATTCCCGTTGCTTTACCGAAGGAATACCACACCCCGTATCTTGGATAACAATAACTATCCCATCAATCGACCGCGATTTGCGGTATCGTATCTTTATAAACCCCTTGCTAGTAAACTTAATCGCATTACGCACCAAATTAGTAAAAACTCGGTGCAATTCCACGCGGTCGCCCTCAATCCAGACATCTCCCTGAAATTCACGACTCGCTTCCAGTGATAGACTCACCCCTTCAGCCACCAGAAACTGGAGTTGTTCCACTACATCCTTGAGCAACTTCTGTAAATTCACCGGGGATAAATTCAACTTTTTATCGCCCGCTTCAAACTTAGAAACTGCTAAAAACTTCTGCACCAAATCTTGCAGCCCTTGGTTACTTTCCTGCATCAACCGCAGCACTTTTATCGCTTCCGCCGATAATTCTCCACATCCCCCCTCGCACAAAAAATTCAACATCCCCTGATTAGCAACCAACGGCGTATTTAAATCATGGGTTAAACACGCCATCAACTCATCTCTCGCTTCCAGGCTTTTTTTCAACCGCAGTAATGACCTCACTCGCGCTAGCATTTCCGCCTCAGCAATGGGACGATGAATAAAATCCTCAGCCCCCGCGTCTAACCCCTGAACAACCAGCGAGTTCGGTGAATCCTCTTCCACCTGACTCGTCATCAACAGAATTGGCAGGTTGCGTAAGTGAGGATTACGGCGAATTCGCCGAGTGACCTCAATCCCATCTATCCCTGGCAAACGCACATCCATTAAAATCAAATCGGGGTAAAAACCTTTGAGCCGTTGCAAACATTCCTCACCCGAACTCGCTTTCTTTACAGAATAGCCTTGCCGCTTGAGAATGAGTTTAATCAACTCAACATTAATCGGTGTATCATCCACCACTAAAATACGGATACGGTGATGGGCAAGCGCTCTCAAGATAGTATCCCTTCCCGTAACGCTTGGACAGCAATTTGCGTGCGGCGTTCGCAAGCCAACTTTCTAAACAGATTCCGCACATATACCTTGACAGATGCCACACTCAGGTACAGTTGCTGGGCAATTTCTGAATTATTATAGCCATTGACAATCAATTCCAAAACCTCGTACTCTCTGGGACTTAAATTATAATCTCCATTAGCACTTTTTTGCTCACCTTGATGAGAACTTGCTCGTGATTCCCCTTGAGTAGACTGATAACTTTGGCAATAACTTAGCACCACACTAGCAATAGCTGGGTCGATAAAATTCTCACCAAGCGCCGTAGCCTTAACTGCCGGGTAAAGTAGAGATGGGTCTAGCGTTTTCCGGCAATAAGAATCTGCTCCTGCCTCGAACGCGGCTAAAACAACCTCCTGACTATTCCAAGACGTGAGAATAAGAACCTTAGGAATCCCATAGTCACTCTTTCCCTGACAATCGCCAGTCTTCAACGCTTTAGTTAATTGAATGCCATTCATATCGGGCAACCCAATATCTACAATAATTATATCCGGTTGAACCGAGCGATTTAATTGCAGGCATTGAGCGGCTGTCCCGCATTCCCCCACCAGCTCAAGATTAATATTAGCATTATGACTTTTCGCTTTTTCTTTTTTCAAGACTAGCCCGATCCCCATGCGAGTAAACTCATGGTCTTCGACAATCAAGACCTTATAAGTTTTCGTCAATTCCATACCTCCTCCAGCTTTTGATTCATAAAATAAACGCTCCTCAAAATCAGGTTAATTGAAGTTCATTGTTTTAAGGATGAATTATAAATTAGGAATAATTTATTGCTTCTGCCAACGTGCATCCACCCCACGTCCCTGACAAGTCAAACGTCCAGCATCTCGCTCCCGACGCAAGATACGACGAATCAAATCAATCCCCACCGTTGGACATCGCTCCTGCAACTCTCGAATCGAAAATTCCCTAGGTAAATTGTTAATCACATCCAAAACCATTGCCGTTTTCGTTCCCCTCGTAGACGTAACCACCCCTACCCTTGTCTCAAACTCCCGATACGCCGACAGCACCATCACTCCCAAAAAATATTCCCACCATGGTAATAAGTTATGCTCTCCTTCATGCCAACCTTGGGAAGACTGATACAGCGTATCATAGTAACTTTCCTTAGTTCTCTCGACGATCCGCTCCAAACTAATAAACCGCCCCACCTCATAACCCGCTTTATAAAGTAGCAATAGGGTAATCAACCTTGCCATTCGCCCATTTCCATCTAAAAACGGGTGAATACATAAAAAATCCAGAACATAGGTCGGAATAAGCAATAACGGCTCTATCTCACTCGACTGCCAAAGGCGATTAAACTGGTCATGCAAACGTTCCATTGCCACAGGCGTCGCATAAGCGGGAGTCGGTCGAAACCTGACCACCTTAGTCCCATCCGGATAGGTGGCACTAATTTCATTATCCACCGTTTTCCAGCGCCCCCCTGTATTAACAGCAAACTGGTAAAGGTCACGATGAAGTTGTAAAATAATATTCGGCGTAAACGGAATATGGACATAGCTAGTGTGAATCGTTGTTAGGACATCCCGATACCCAGCAATTTCCTGTTCCGAGCGATTCGCTTACGCGATAGCTTCGCTTCACGCGTGGTGTTGTTTTTTCCGTTACCAGCTTTTTAATCCGCTCCAACGGTACCGTAATTCCTTCAATCCGGTTAGAAGACTCCGTACTCTGAATCACCGCCGCTTGGCGCAACGTTTCCAGAACTTGGGGCGCTTGTTCCTTAAACAACTCCTGCTTACCCTTATACTCTCCAATCAAGCGAATCGTTTGCAGCAGTCTTTGATTAATCGGTTGCTGTTCAATGAACCCTTGTTCAAATGATTTCATGTTAATTTTGCCTCATAACCTTTTAACCCTTCTTCACTCTCCAATAACATCGGTACAGTAATCAGATTGAACTGACAAATTAATTCTCTTGAGCTTTATCATTATTTAGAAAGTGAAGCCCTTCTCGCCGAGTATTTTGGATTGTGAATGGCTCTACTTATCAGCATAAACTGCTCAACATCTGCAGCAGTGAGTCGAGATTGCTCCACCTGCGTCCATTGTCCGGCTTCTAACCCTGGCTTTGACTCATACTTAGCTTTCATCAACCGCTCCCCGTCAGCATTGCGCTCTAACACCAGCACCCGCGTTTCCTCCTGCGTTTGCCAATAGGCGGTATAAATATCTCCCCGATGTTGGAGGGTGGACAGCGAATAGAGCATCTGAGCGACAATTGGAGCAACAGTCTGAGTAAACTGCTGTTGAACAGAGTCGGGTTGCCCTGCTATCGATTCAGAATTAGCATAGGAGATTGGGGATAGAGCCACTACGTCCCGTTTGGCATCCCACTCCACTCCCCGATAGTTTTGCAGTCCCGTTAAAGAATAGGCGTTCCCCAGCTTATAACCGGGAAAATTGATACCATTGAGTCCAAAACTAATGCCCATAACCTCACCCTCAGGGGTCATCGCCGGACGCACCGTGACATCAGATTGCTGGAGTCTAGATACTAGCTGCGTCAGGGTGGGACAGTCCCGAGTATTGTCATCAATGAGCCGTTGTAGCTGTCGGATAACAGGTAACTCTGGGGGTTGGTAGCGCTTACCATTGGCATAGTTAACTTGTTCTTTCCGGTATCGCCGCATTTGTCCCGTCGTAGGAGCGCGGCGTTCTCGGTCTGCTCTTGTCGGTGTTAGCCTATATTCAGCTTCAATTTGAGACAGTACCTGCTGAGTGCGCTTATAGTCCCAAGAATCCTGAACACAAGTGCCATCAAGCCTAACCCGACTGGCAACGATATGGACGTGGTCGTGTGTCGTGTCGGTATGCCGTGCCACGATATATTGGTTGCGGGTAAACCCCATGGCTTGGAGGTAACGTCCGGCAATTTCACACCAGGTTCGGTCATCCAGATGGTCGCGTTGGGGTAGCGACAGCGATATATGACAAACGGGTTTAGTCACTCGCTGGTTGAGAAAGTGGCAGATGCTGAATTCTCCACTTAATTCACTGGGGTTCTCTCCAGCCATATTCCCACCAATGAGCGTTGCCCCCTGTTTATTGAGAACATAATTGAGGCATTTTGTAAAGTTATTCCCCTTGACCAATTTGCCAATCATTTCAACATTCAAAAAATTAAAAATTTGCCCCAGTAATTTCCAGACGCACTTGCTTAATCAGTTGCTTAAGTTGCTCAAGTAAATCGGGTTCATCCGTCGCCGTGGCTAACTGGTCGAGTTTCTTACCAATGCGACCAAGTTCCTCATAGGTGAGCAAAGCCACCTCACTAATCCGCCGGGGAGTATGGCGATTGAGTCCCTGATGTCGCAGGTAAGCCGAGATTCTCAGATTGTGGCTGGCGGCTCGTTGTTGAATTAGCACTTTCTCTTCACTGGTCAGACGAATTTTTACGAGTTCTGTGCGACGTGATTTGGGTGACATTGTTTCTTTAAGTCTCACAAAAGCCATCGTTTTCACTTTACAAGTTTCTGGACGGTTTTGCCCATTAGCCTTTAGGCTAATTCAGTTTAGCCACTTGGTCGATGTGCCTTGTCTAAAGGGTTGGCTAGGGTGAGAACAGCGTTGATGCAAGAGAGTTCCATCCTTAAAAGTTATGGCTAAAGCAACAACAACTCCAAAAACTGTTATGCCCCAGGTGGTGATTTCCATCGACTTTGGCGGGTCAGATACGAAGGTAATTGCGGAGAAAGTACCTGTTGAAAATGCCAAGGATGTTCTCGGCAAATCCCACAGCTTCTCCTTTGCCATGTCTCCAGAAGTTTCTGTGGTTTCGGCAGAGTCTTTACGAGACTATACAAACTCAAGGATTGGCAATGCCTCCCCGGAGTATTCGGCATGGGTAGGCAGTCACGATACCTATACCGCCGTGGGACATCTAGCAAAGCATCGCTTTCACGGCAATCCAGGACTCGGGGAACTCAAATACGAAAGAGCGATCGCCAAAACCTTAGCCGCCGTTTGGGTGGTTCAGCAACGTTTGGCACTACCCAACAAATTCAATATCGCGTTGTCGGCATTACTTCCATACAGTGAATATGCCGATAAACAGCGGTTCGAGCCGTTGTTAACCCAAGCCTTGCGTCACTTCGAGACACCCACAGGACGCTGCCGGGTCAAGCTGCTGACGTTTCAGTGCCGACCGGAAGGAGCGGGTATCTATCTCGTCCATTCTCGCATCAGAGGAGAGTCTTTGCTGAATAAGTCCATAGCCGTGGTCATGGTTGGCTATCGCAATGCCTCGATTCTGTCTGCCCAATATGGGGAAGTGGGCAAGGGCGTCACCTGTGACTTGGGCTTTGTCAAGATGGTGGAATCGGTCAAAGACTCTACCTCTGGACAAAATGCCGAGCGTCTAACGCCCGCCATTGTCGCCGCTGCTGATCCGGTGAACCCCGAGGCTTTGGCTCACTTGGCTCGCAGTAGCGAACCCAGTCACCGCGCCGCTGATGTGGAGAATCTGGTTAAGGCGATTAAACTCTGTCGCGGCGACTATGTCACAGCTTTAACCAATTGGATCGATAATCAACTCGCGGATGGGGTTAGTGAGATCGTCTTTTGCGGAGGTACAGCCGCTTATCTGAAATCCCAACTTACTGATTACTACAGTACCAAGGGAATTGAGCTGTACTGGAATGCCAACATGGTCATTCCCAAACGCCTGTTGTGCGATCGCCTAACTCCTGATCGCTTGTCTGATGTTTACGGAGTCTTTCTGTTTTTCCGAGACAAGGTAATGAACGAGGTCATGGGTTGGCTGGAGATGCAGCAACCAGAAACCTCACCCACGGAGTCATCCTCCTCCGAACCCGTCACACTCCATATCCTCAGCGCTTCTTGAATTGGGGTTTGGCTAAACAAGGGGGTTTCGGTGCTTTTTGATTACAGCTAATCACCCTTGCGATCGCAGGTTTAAGCAGCAAACTGTGTCCCCAAAACCATATCTTGCTCTACCGAGAAACTGGGGGTGGAAAGTCACGGTAGGAGAGAGACTCAAGGAACTGGCAGCAACAGGGACATGACATCCTGAGGACTTACCAGGGACTTACTAGACAATGACTGAGGACTGACTGAGGATTCATACCCTTAGCCTATTCCCCAATGGATCGCATTTTATCTCAAAATACCCCTCAACCGTTGATTAACTGGAGACTTACCCAGGACTTACCGGGGACTAACCCAGAACTGACTGAGGATTAACTGGGGAATTTTTTCACCTTCAACAAGGCAATTTTGAACTCAATCGCAGGAGTAAGGGGTCGTGGATACAACAACAGCAAATACAAAGAAACCATCGAAAACCAGGCAAAAGAAAAAAGCAGTAGCCAAAGCCGAAGTTCAAGTTACCTATCGCGCTTTCACCGACTATGACGCCATGGTAATCAAATACTGCAAAAAAGATGGCATTCCCGAACTGCGCGAACGAATGCGACAAGCATTCAGTTACCTTTACAGTCCCTTCGCGGCGGCTGAAGCGGATTTACCTGTCAACCAAGTGCGGCAAATTGCGGATCAGGCGGCGCGAAGACTCATCGATTACGCGATGATGCTCAATTCCGAGTTTGGACTTTCCCTATCTCCCGTTATTTGGGGGGGTACGCCGCAATCTTCTGGGGTCGGTCAATTTCAATCAGCTTCCCCAAAACAGCCACCCGCTTCTGCTAATACCGCACCAGCCGTGTCAGTCAGGGATGAATTGGAGGATGGGGATGAAGCAGATGAAAAAGAACCAGAACGAGACCAACGGATACAAGAAATGTTGGACGAAGCGAGGCTGGCTAATCCCGAAACTGCTTTTTTAGGAAAAGGGAAATGGCACGACCCATTCAATTAGAGCCTCCCTTTTTATCAGCCCCCAATCATTAACAACTAACCCGGAGAAAACCGATGCGAGTACATCTAGTCGATGGAGAGAAAGGAGGGACAGGCAAGTCCTTCTTGTGCAAAACCATGGTGGAATATTGTTTAGGGCAGAAACTCCCCTTTGTTCTCATTGACACCGACCGAACTAATCCCGATGTCTTAGAGGTTTATGCAGACAAATGCCCAGCTTATAAATGCTTCTTTTCCGAGAATGAGGAGAATGTAGACTCCGCCGACCCCATTTTATACCGGGCGATGGAAGGAAATCATGTCATTGTCAATCTCCCGTCTCAAATCTATACCTTTGTCAGTGAATGGTTTGAGCGGACGGGAATTCTCTCCGAAGAATTTGCCAGCGCCTTGTTAGCCAGTACCGAAGTTGAATCTGAATTGACCTCAGAAGCCGCCGCCTGTGAAACATCGGCGGAAGAATCCGAGTCACCAGCGCAATCAGAAATGGAAGTTTTGGGAGAGGTCGAACAATCACCAGGAAAGTCGGATATCGAGGATGATTCTCATCAGGCGGATCAGGGAGAGGTGAACCCAATCCAATTTGATGGCAAGGTTGAGTTTTACAAGTGGTTTGTCTGTACGGGACAGCCGGATTCGGTGGATTTATTCGTTCAGTCTTTAGCCGATTGGGGAGATAAGATTCCCCATATCTTAGTCAAAAACGAGTATTGGACAAAAGACTTCTCCATTCTCGAAACTCCCAGTATCAAAGAATTAATTGAGGAGTACGAGGTTGAGGAGATTACCTTACCCAAAATGATTCTCTCTGAAAAAGAGCGTCAATTCTTTTCTACCCATAAAATGAGCTTCTCCGATGCCATTGTGGGCAAAAAATGGCAAAAAGAATGGCGAATTCTCTCCCGACAGCGAGTTGCCACCTACTTCAAACAAGCCAAAAGCACCCTGTCGCAGTTGGGGTTGCTCAATAACCCCGCGATTTCCGAATTTTAGCAGCTAGGGCAAGCCCTTCTCAAAGAGTAGTTTGAATGTAAGAATTTTGAATTATGGTGGGTCAGCCAGATATCTCACAAGCCGGGGGAATCCATAAAGGTGCAACAGTTCCAGATATTATCTTTGAGGGCAAGCCAGAGTCAGTCAAGGCGCGAGTGTTGGAAATTGCCTATCAATCGGGCATTGAGCCAGAAGACCCGCTGTTTGTGCTGTTGGCGGCAACGGGTTCTCTAGAGGTACTATTGGATGAGTCTCCCAAAGCGATTAAGGAATTGTTCGAGACCAAACTCCAGGCGTTGCACGAAGAGTTTTTGGCAGTAGCTGAAGCGCTGAAGAATTATGAAGAGTCGATGATGGCAGTGCAGCGGCGGGCGTTTGTGAAATCGGTAGAAGATGCGCTCAAGCAAATCGAAAAGCAGAAATCCCGCCAATTTTGGGCAACATTGTCGGATAATTGGCTCTTTGTGGTGGTTGGTGGGGCGGCGGTGCTGGGTTGTTTGCTAGTGGGGGGATGGGGTGGTTTCCAATTGGCTTCGCCACCAGAATTAGATCCAACCGGTCCAAGGCAGTTATCTTTGGAAGAAGCCAAGGCATTGGACTGGGCGCTTTCCTCTGAGGGGAGGGAAGCCAAGAAATTATGGGAGTGGAATCGGGGAGCGATCGCGGTGTGTAAGGCTAACTCGAAGGAACTTAAAGGGCGTTGTGCTATTTGGATTAAGCCGCCAACGAAGTCTTCTTTTTAGCCAAGGGGAAATCAGCCAATGTGATCGCCCTGACCATCAATTTCCCGAATTGGCATAGGTTCACCTCTAAGATGGGAATAAATTCAGTTGTTATGTCGGGTCAGCAATAGACGCTAGCCCCTCTCGCCATTCAAGTTTTTGGTTTTTGAGCGTTTTGAAGGTTATTGACTGAGTACTCAGACTCCTCAGCCAAGACAGCGATACTAACCTTTTTTGAATGCAAAATTTACGCATGGTCACTTCCATCCGGTTCAATTTATGCTCTGATCAAAACTATAATTGGCGAAAAAAACACGTATTACAGGTGTATTTTTATTGACACCCCCATAAGGTGGATGTTAGATTCGTAGCGTAGATAACCAACTCATGATTCGACTTTTAAAGAAATGCTCTTTAATTTAAGAGCAAATTAAATGTTGAGTCCAATTGATATGAAGTTGATTGTCTTCACGCTCATTGAGCAACGATTAGCAGAAGGAAAAGTTGGTAATTTAGAGATATCAGGCTACTGGAACAGAAGTTTTGATTTCGCCGTGCTAACTATTTTTTTGCCGTATTCGTGTAACCTGAGTTCGATAGTTTATGCAACATCCGACTTTTCCGACTGACAGGGGCGGGGGAGATGAAGCATCATAGAGATAAGATGCAGTCTCAAAACATTTTGAAGTAATTAACAGAGTCACATAGCTTCTCAATGACACGGTTGTAATCAGGGTTTAACCCTACATAAGGGACTTCTACCGAGTTACTACCACATTGTCTAGAGGGTGCGCGACTGTACATCTGAGTGAGAGTACGGATATTTTTTCGCTCGTGATTTGCAGATGGAGCGCGTACATCAGTGTTAGATCAGGAAATTTACTGAAGCCATAGCTAGTAAGCCTGGGTTAGATTAGCTGAAAAGCTTGATTATAGCAATTCTTGAAAATAACTGGAGACTTAGTTGACATGATTCCTTGATATCAGGATACACACCTATGACAACTTTTCCGAACGCTATCTCTGTTGGCACTATCTTGCACCTTGTTGGCATTCCGTTTGCACAAGTAATGTCATAATTTTTCAGGGAGGCATGAGTAAATACTTCATGTGATGCGCTACTTAATCCTCTCAAATCTCTTTTGATTTAGAGCCTGGTGAAGCTGTTTGAGTTACCTAGCTAATTCTTCTTAATCAGGTAATTCTCCTAGTAATTTCCATTTTCTCGATAATCTAGATGAATAGTCTTGGGTTTCTCAAACAAATTAATAAATATATCGCTGCTGGTAGATGGCTAGTTATTTTCCTTTGTAGCAGTCAGATTTTTGAGGCTTTATTTGAATCAGGGATGAGGATAAGCTTCAAGTTTATTATCGATGCAGCCATTGTTCCCCAAAATTATAGTCTTCTGGTTTTGATTCTCTTGCTCCTAGGAGGCGGAGCGATTGTATTTGTCGTTGTCGGTTTACTGGGTGACTTTTTCTCAGCCAAATTGGGCATTTTGTTACTCAACAACATCCGCTGTTCTCTATTTGAGCGCATCCAGATCCTTTCAATGGAGTTTTTTGGGCGACGTTCAGCCGGAGATATAATTAACTGTTTCCAGGCGGATGCAGAGAAGGTAGAAAATAGTCTTATTCTTGGTCTGCCAGTTGTTATTTTTTGCCTGAGTAACATCGTTTTTTCGGGAATTTTTATGTTTTCCCTTAACTGGCAGTTAGCGGTTCTAAGTTGCATCGGTTTGACTGTCTGTGCAATTGCACCAGTAAATATTGCGCGTCGCGCCACCAAAGAAGGCTATCATCTGCGGCAAAAGGAAGGACACATTGCCAGCGTAATCGAAGAGAATCTGCTCTCCCAATCCGTTGTCAAGATATTCGGTCTAGAAAAACGAGTGTCAAAAGATTTTTCTGCCCAGTTGAATGACTTGAAGCGGGTTTACGTCCGGGCGAAATTTCTATCTAGCTTAGTGCAACGAATTCCCAGTCTCGCTTTTGTCTTAGTGCAGTTGGTTATTTTGAGTCTTAGCGCCGTGATGACCTACTGGAATTGGATTTCAGTCGGGACACTCGTCTCGTATCAGGTTCTACTGCTGGGTTTGCATTCAACTATCCTCAACTTTACTTGGGGATTGCCTTATTTAATCGATGGAGTAACAGGACTGCAACGTATCGGCGATATTTTGGCGGAAATTCCTCAAGTTCATGAGGCACCGGATGCGATTGATTTGCCACATTTTCAGAGTGATATTTACTTTGATAATGTCAGCTTTAGCTACTCCTCTGATAGAGGCGGGGTGAAAAATCTATCGCTGAAGATTCGCCAAGGTGATTTTGTGGTATTTGTCGGTCAGAGTGGCGCGGGCAAAAGTACAATTGTCAATTTGCTGACGCGATTTTATGACCCGGATAAGGGACGTATTCTGTTTGATGGCGTTGATTTACGCGACTGCACTGTACGCTCCCTCCGTTCTCAAATCGGACTGGTTTCTCAAGAGGTGATTTTGTTTAATGGCTCGGTGCGGGAAAACATCCGCATGGGGTATCTGGATGCCAGTGATGAAGAGGTAGAAGCCGCCGCTAAAGCCGCAGAAATTCACAATTTTATTTTGACTTTACCTCAAGGTTATGACACACCTGTTGGCGACAGGGGGGGACAGTTATCAGGGGGACAACGGCAAAGAATGGCTCTAGCTAGAGCCTTGGTAAGAAATCCAGCCATTCTAATTCTGGATGAAGCTACATCAGCATTAGACCCTGCGACGGAAGCGGAAATCATGACAACGTTAGAGCGTATTGCCAAGAAGTGTACGGTGATTGTCATTACCCACCGCATGGCTCATGCGTTGCGTGCGGACACAGTTTTTGTGATGAATAAAGGGTGTCTCGTTGTTAGTGGTTAACCTGAAAAATGATTCAATAAGGAGTAATTTATGTCACATTTTGGCAACCAATTAATAGAGAAAATATCAATGTTACAAGGATTACCTGTACCTAGCAGTGAGCTGTTTGTCTGGGTGTTTATTCCCTACCGCATTCAAGGACAAGAGTTGATCAGCGAATACGACAATCCTGGGTATCGTCAGGGACTAGTAGATGTTTTTGCCGAACTCAGCTTGAAGTGGAAGTGGCAACCGATCACTTTGGAAAATAGGCAAGTGGTTGTAGAAGAGGTAGCGGCTTCCAGCAATGAGTATATACCAGTGGTACTGAACTATTGTGATGGTAATGATGAGATTGATGGCTACCCTGGTACTTCTGTTATCAAACTGCTGGAACAAAAAGAGATCATTTTTACGGGTGCAGATTCTAATTTTTTCCATCTCACCACATCCAAAATTTGGATGAAACGTGCTTTTAGGGAGGCGAGTGTAGCTACTGCTCCTTACGAAGTTATTTCAAACCCCAGCCGAGTTCAGGGAGTTTGCGATCGCCTTGGCACACCTCTATTAGTTAAACCAGCACTTGCCTATGGCAGTATCGGTATTTCACTGGAGTCGGTTGTCGAAAGTGATGAACAGGTAAGTAAACAGGTTCAGCGATTGCTGCAAGGGGTACACGAGATGCAGTTTCCACCGGACAGCATCTTTGTAGAACGATTTATCAGCGGTCGTGAATTTACAGTTTTCCTGCTAGGTGATTCCCAGCAACCGGAAAGCCTGAAAATCTATCCGCCAATTGAACTGGTTTTTCAGTCTAGCTTACCTGAAACCGAACAATTTCGGTCTTACGATAACTTCTGGGGAGAACACCTTGAAGAATCTGCATCGTCATCCTCGGAACCGTTTTACCGTTGCCAACCGATAGCTTCGGATTTGAGTGAAAGACTCTGCAATCTCAGCAAACGTGCGTATTGTGCGGTTGGTGGCAACGGATATGCGCGAGTAGATATCCGCATGGACAAAGATTCTCAAGAGCTTTTTGTTCTGGAAGTTAATGCTAACTGTGCCATTTCTTCTATACCTCTGACTGACTTCTCTGATCTAAACCAAACCTCCCTTGGCACTATCTTGCATTTGGCTGGTATTCCGTTTGCACAACTGATGTCAGAAATCATCACGGAGGCTTTTGCTCGGCATTCTACCAAGTCGCGCTCGGTAAACAAAGCAGCGTGAACTTGTACCGATATTTACGGTCATAACCTGAAGAAAAAATTCATACTAGGAGGATTTGGATATGTTAGAAATGCTAAATTCAGCTCTTCAAGTTTATAAACTGAAGCCTATTAAAGAATATCAAATCGAACAAGAATCAGATGAACGGAAACCCTGTATAGTTTTCTTTTCCGAGGAAGACAGAGTTTCTTTATTGTGGGCAACAAGTAAAATTTTGCCTGAATGTGCATTTATCGTCACTGAACCCACTTGGGTAAGAGTCGAGCAAGAAGGCGATAACTCTGTTTTATATCTCCTTGAAGGGATTGGCATGAATGAATTTGGTCAATGTTTTCACACTAAATTCAAAACTCCTAAAAAAATAACTTTTATCTGTAACTTTTACACCGAGGAATCTTACAAGTTTGACCCCCCCATCCTCCAAGAAAGGGCTAAAAAATTTCAGTTTTATGAAACCCTGGCGGATTGCCCGATATCAAGTGGTATAGAACTAGAAGAATATACCGATGACAAATTACATACCCGCTTACTTGCGGCTGCCAGAGGTGTCAATGTACCCCAGACGATGGTTTTTGGCTTCTCTCTAGAAAAATATAACCATCATCCTATTAATTCAAAAGTTAAGTTAATTCCCCTATCAAAAAATATCTCCGATGATGAAATCCGAGACTATCTGACAGCATTTCCCGCATATAGGTTTGTGATAAAGCCTTCAAATCTAATGGGAAGTATGCTATGCACGATTGAGTCAAAGGATAACTTAGATCGGGCTGTTGAAAACTTTAAAAAATGCCTGGATTCACTTCAGGACAATGATTCTTTGCTTGTAGACGAGTTTATCGATTCAAGCATTAACGATAACTGCAACCTTGGTGCAAGGTTGAGAGTATTGGTAACCCGCCGCCCCAATAATGTTGTCGAAACTTCCGGCATTATCTGTAATCTAGGATATCTTGACAAACCAATCAGTGGAGCTACCTCTAAAAGTTTTTCAATCGACTATCTGTGTAATGTACTCCAATTAACCAACGACCAGAAAAATCAACTGATTGACAAAATCAAGCGATTAGGTGAAGCAGTACTGGAGTCTATTATTGACTATGAAACACAGCATTTAACCCATGTCCCCCCAAATAAACAAACAGATTTCATTGGCTTAGATGTTTTTGTAAAAAAACAGGAGGGTCAATTAGAACCATTTCTCATTGAAGTCAATAGCCATAACTGCGAAGGGAATTTACAGGTCTATGAAGTACAGCATTCCCCTAACAGAACTGACATTCTCGATAAATGGGTAGAAACGATGTTGTATCGTTCATACCAATATATGCTCAAAGGCAAGAATATATTGATTATCAACGGGGGAGACTACTCAAAACGGAATGATTTTGAATTTGCCAAACAAGTAGGTATTAATATCATCCTGATAGATGGCAATCCTAACCATTTTGCTGTTAGTTATAGTAGCCAATTTTTCAATATTGATATCAACCCCTCTACCAAAGACCTAAAAAATGCCTTAGCAATTGTGGAAGTTGTTCGTAAACATGGCATCCCTGTAGATGGTGTAATTACATTTTGTGAAGCCTATGTTCCTTTATCCACTTTGGCAGCTAACTTTTTAGAGAAACCCGTGAATGACTACCTCTCGGCAAGCATTGCTCAAAGTAAGTTTCTCACTCATAAACAAAGTTTATTTTATAATCCGGATAATCCAGCTTATGAAGCTTTAGTCAAGTCCGATTTTGTTGAAGTTTTTGCTTTGAAGGATGTAACGGATATTCCTAATATTCCGCCACACTACTATCCTTTGGTAATCCAGTCAGATAGTGGAGCTTGTGCCTCTGGGGTAAAAGTCATTCAAACAGAAGAAGAATTAAGAGCTAAATTTGAAGACTATAAAACCTCCCTCCAAACTCTGACACCTCAAGGGGATTCGGTAGGGGTTAACTCCGAGATAATCGTCACCCCTTACTTTGAAGGCTCTCAACACGATATTACTCTAATCATTTCTGATGGGAAATTGCTAGCTGGTTATGTAGCCGATAAGGGACTAAATACGCCTGACATTAGTCGCGAAACAACAGCCATAATGCCGAGTTCGGTAGACAAAGAACTGCAAGAAAATCTGGTTCAATCAGCCTGGAATGCTTGTCACAAGATTGATTTAAAGGATGGCGTTTTTCAGGTAGAAGCCATCCACACCCTGTTGGGAGTGAAAATTCTAAAAATTCATCCCCATATTTCTGCATCTTATGTTGATGAACGGCTGTTTAATGTATGGGATGTAAATCTTATCCTCTATAAGTACCTGATAGCCTTTGGTATCAAGCCATTCATCAATAAAAGCAGTTTACCTCGAATCCACTAGAGTGGCTTGTTGTGTCATGCCTCGTTGCATAAAGATGTGATAAATGAGGCTAAGCTAAAAACGTTGTCAGAAGAGCAGGATTTGTGTGTAGTCCTTTTTGATAAAGAGATATCCGAAGCTGAAACAGGCGAGAAACCTTATATCTCTGTTGCTACCTGTGCCAGTAATGGTACAGAGGCAGGGCGTAAAATGAGACGATTTTTGGAGGAAAATAGGCTCAAGGGAGACGAATGAGAAGGAAAGAGCGATCGCGTTGGGGAGAGGGTGCATTGTTGCGGCTATAGTGCGCTGCCGTAGGCGGCAGCGCTTGCGCTATCGCGTGAGCATGAGAGAGCCACACTGTGCGCGATCGCCCAAAAGGGACACGGCAAAGCGATCGCTTGAAACGTCACCCCCAGATACAACCTGCAACTCGCCCAGTCCAAACTGACTTCTTCCTAAACCTTTACAAACAGTTAAAATTCCCTTTCGTTCTATCTGGAGCCTTTGTCTAGTATATGCTTAAAGCATTGTAGTACGAAACCCAAACAGAAAATTTTAGTATTACCAGCGTATTACTATTGACACCCCCCTTGAGGCAGAGGTTAGACTCGTGGTGAACAAAACAGTTCTGGATCACTAATAAGCTGATTTTACGTAATTTTACGGAAGACCACCAAGCCTTTGAAGACTCATAATAGATGAGCGGATTGTTTGATGAACAAACTCGTTGGTCTATTCGATGTATCTTCGGCAATATTTGCTGTGCGCTGGCGCGGTTTTTGCTGACATTTGGATTCGAGTGGGGACGGTTGTTTCAATAGTTTTATCTTGCCTCAATTGGGTACGCTACCAGTTATTGATTTATGTCAAATTCTCAAACAGTTAGTGAGTCATACCTGCGGAGTTGCTCTGAAGAGTTAGGGAAAGGGTTTTGGCAGCAATGGCAGCAGTATCAAGATTATCTTTACCGTTGCTGCATTAAGTGGATGGGGGGGAACCCGACTGATGCTGAAGATGCCCTGAGTCGGGCGATGCTGAAAGCTTGGGAGAAGGTGCAAAAGTACGCGGCGGGGGAAATTTCTAATTTTAAGGCATGGCTGACGACGCTGACTCGCAATCTGTGCGTGGACATTTATCGTGAACGCAGTCGGGGGGCGAATCGAGTTGAGGATATAGAAGGTTACGCTTCTTGTGAGGAGCAAGGACTGGTACGGAGTGAGGATACGCCTTATTGTGCAATGGAGACTGACGAGAAAAAGATTGTGATTCGTCGTGCGATTGATAATTTACCAACAAGATTGCGCGAGACGTTTATCCTGCATTTTTATCAAGAACTGTCTTATCCAGAGATTGCCCAACAGCAAGAGATTTCCTACCAGAATGTCTGCAAGCGTATTTCGCAGGCACGGAAGATTTTACAAGAGGAGTTGAGGGGATATTTTATCAAGGAGGAGGGGACGGATAGGGATAAATCTGTTCCACCGATAGCAACTGAGTCGGCAATTGAGGAAATGTCCCAGGGGAATGCGCCAGTTGAAGCGGGAGGAGGGGAGACGGTGACATTACCGGAAGCGGTGGAGGAAGTGGAGAGTGTTGGGGATGAGGAAGCGCAGGAGGTAGTGTGTGATGTGCAGCAGTCTGAGTCGGTGATGAGTGCAACGACTAATGATGGGAAGTTAGAAGTAAAGAGTGATGATTGTCGGTGTGTTGAGGCGGCGCTGGGTGAAAGGGTGCTTGCACCGATTTTGGCGTTGGCACAATTTGAGGAAGAAGCTGGACGTTGGGGAAATTCCTGTTTGGTGGTGTTGAGGAGGCAACAACAGTTTCTTGTGGGGAAAGTTGCGGGAAAATTTGTACGCTCGTCCCGCTCTCCTCCTTGGTATTGTTTTCCCAATTTTCAATCCCTAGCCAAGAGTCTGTCGGGGATGATGGTTCGTTTCTTTTGAGTCAAACTTCTTCAAATCTGCCTTATCCCAAGCTTATCTTTTGGCGATTGTTGTGTATTTTTGCAAGCTGTTGGAAAACTGAGAATTCAGTAATATAGCAATCCTAAATAGATTGTGGCAATTTTCCATACTGAAATATTTTTGGAAAATCGAATATTTGACCATCAGCAAAAAACTTAAATAACCACTTAACTATTTTAAAAGAGCTGCAAAGATGATAAAATTGTCTAATGAAAGTTTTAACTTGCAACCAAATATCTTCGACTGGATTTTGTTCGGGAGCGTTCGGAGCAAATTTCGTACAACTTATCAACCAGTCTTCCTCTGATAAATCTTGATTAATTGTCTTTAAGTATTCTCGAAACTGCTTAGAATCATGGTAAGTTGCACCATCCCAAAATATCGATAATTTTTTTCCGGGTCGTTTCCTTTGTAAATACTCGATGAAATCGATTGTATTTTCGCTGTTTCCACTTTTATATTCTTTGACTATAAACTCTTTGGTTTGATAATCTAAAGCCCCATAATAAGTCTGTCTTTCTTTTTCATTTTTGAGAGGAACTTCTATTCTTACATCTGTTCTTCCCCACGCATAACCTAACAAATCACCCCACAGCAGATGACATTCGTCAAGCATAAGCACCGTCCGGCTTCCAGCTTCTATTTCCGGTTTCCATTTTTCTAGCCTTACCTCTATTTCTTTTTTTTTAGCTTTGACTAATTCATCATTTTTAGCCGGATTCTTTTTTTGAGTCTTTTTCCAACTTATTTGAGCCTCTTTAAATAAGCTATAATAACTTTGATTCGACTCAAAAACTACATCATACTGCTCCTGTAAATAGTTTTGTAAGTCTGACAATCTTAGATGTTCTTGTTCCCTCAACCACTGAATTGTTTGGTCTTTTTCTTCTGGTTTTAAGTAACCTTGCCTTCCTTTATATTGAAGTTTTAAACTTTCTACGCCTTGAAAAAGCGCTTGATTTTTCCATTGGCTGATAAAACTGTGAGAAACTTTTAATAGTTCTTTGACTTCCTGATAAGATTTTCCTTCCAAAATCATTTTTACCGCCAAAGCTCTCTTGATTTCTTTTGACTCTTTTGTTTCCTTGATAAAATCCGCTAGTTCATCTATAATGTTCATTTGTGTTTTTTCTAGGGGGTTATTATTACTATTATATCTGTTGCGACCTATTTAGGGCTGCTATAGATATTTGGAAGCGTTAGTAAGTGTGTAGAAACAAAAGGAGTCCATCAAAATGCTTACGAACTTAATAGCACTAATTACATCTTTAGTGATAATTTTTTCTGGCTATTCGCAGGCTAATGCAACAGAAAAATTCCCTAGCATACAACTAGAATCCCTAAATAAGCTTGAGACGATCACATCAACTCCTAAAATGCAGATTGGAAACAGTATTTTAACAACCTGTGTCGCTAATGGAGGTAATTGTAATGTAGGTGAAAAGTGTGAGCAGGACTCGGATTGCGGATTTGTTACGCAAGGATGTAAATGCGAAGAAAAGAAATGTAAAGATGTAACAACAAGTAAAAGCTAACTCCAAACAAAATGCGGATTGATGAAAAGATAACTTTTATTGGTTTCGGCAAGTACCTAACATATCTTATTGCCAAAGTCAGAGCAGTACTTAGTCGTCAATCAATGCAGTCTCCCGACAGCCCAAAACGAAAAATAACGTAACAAAAAACACAAAAATTCAGTGGAAAACAACCAATGTCAAAACGTGTAGAAAATCGCAAAAATGTCTCAGTCTGGGTTTATTTTACAGACGACCAAAATTTCAGTCCTACAATACAAATCGTAACGGATCGAGGAACAGAACTCAAGCCATACCAAAACGTTGGATACTTAAAGCAATATTTTGCATGGGCCACACCTACAACGACTACAGCGTTAATAAATACGAACGACTATCCGAACGGCTACAACATAACATGAGAAACATATAGGAAATACAGGAAGCAGAGCGCTTTTTCGTTGAGTTTGAGGCGGAGGGGTGGGATCGCGGCTGGTGGAGTTTGAGGATCATGGGCGATCGCCCCCTTTTCTGGTTCTCGCGCTTGTGTCTTGTAGTTCATCAAGTTAGAAAAACGCCTCTAACTCGCAACCTTCAGAAATTGTCTCTAGCAATCGTCTTAAAAATGTAGAGATAAAAGACAATAATGAATATTAGCTTGGTACAAAAAATAGACCCGCAATTCAACATATCAGCCTATGATCCGCAGGAGGGTGGGTCGTGGATATTGATTTTTTGGGGAAATGATAATATCGAAGTTCCCCAGGTAGCCCCAAAAAATGCACAAGCCCTGTGGGGACAAATCCAAGTAGAAAAAAATACGCCAGGAGGAGAGAAAAAAGTATACAGATATCAACAGGGATGGTTTACAAACGGACACACCTACGATGCGATCTTGGCGCAGGACGAACAAACACTGGAGCTAATCGACCAGAATGGAGGCGGAGGAGTGGGGGCAGTCGTATTGTATCATCAGTAGGTAAATCGACATGAAGCGATCGCTTCTCTTATTTGTGAAAGGCGATCGCTTTTTAATTGAGCTTAAGACGAAGGGGTGTGATCGCACTTGGTAGAATTTGGGGATGAGGGGCGATCGCTTCTCTTTCTTATGGAAGGCGATCGCTTTTTGGTTGAGTTGGAGACGAAGGGGTGCGATCGCGGCTGGTGGAGTTTGAGGATGAGGGGGCATTGCCCCCTTTTCTGGTTATGGTGATCGTTTCGTGGAGTACATCGAGTCAGAAAAAAATCCTCTAAGTCGAAAAATTCAGAAATTGATTACTGGAATCGTCTTACAAATGACAAATTTATGAACTAAGCAGATCAACTAGAAATAGAAAGGAAGTTACAATCATGGCAAATTACTACATTGACTTTGAAAACGAAACTGACCGTACCTGGACAATGGTGGTTTACCAAACACTACCCGATTCCATAGGCTTGGACAGTGTAGCATGGAAAAAAACAACCACCCCTAAAGGCGGATCTAGTGGAGTCAAATGGGAGATTGATTACCTGGTTTCGATTGCTGATTACAAGCAAGACGGGGGAATAGGGGTTTACAAGTCCAGCCAAAAGTTACCAGCTAAGCTGGGAAGCAAGTGGGAGATTGTATACGAGGAAGGTGTGCAGCAGCTTAAAGAAGCTGGAGCGGGGCAAGATGGATATATAACGATCGTAAACAAATCGAAGGTGCAAGCCAATCCTGGTGTCGGTATGTCTGGGAGTCCAGCAGTTTACAAACAGAAGGTTCTAGATGGTTCCAGTGCTCAGTTCAAAGTCACTCCTACTTACTATGTCGGTCTCTTTAATGATTTGGAATTGGGAACGGTCATCTCCAGCAATGTCATAGCAGGTCCCCTAGAAGTCAAGTTTCCCAGCGGAATGAACAAGGGCGTTCTCACAGCAAAATTGGACGGCGATAGTCTTATACTAGACCTAAAATACAATCAGTCACTTGCCGCTAACTACCAACAAGTGCTAGCAATGCTATAAAGCCACGGGTATCGCCAGAAAGCCATCCATCACGGAAGTCAAGTGAAGGGGATTGCTCGGAACGAGTAATCCCCAATCCCCTATTCCGTCAGTTCGTCGCTTGCGACATTTTTGCTGAAGGAGTGTGGCATTTGATAAATAAATTTTTGCCACCAGCCAGATGAAGGAGCAACAGGTTCCTTAGTGATCGCCGACTCATCTTGAATCAAACCCTTTTAACCGGAGCGTGATCGCACTACTTATCCGTCAAGCGTTCGCCTCTTTAATCCTTGAATCGTTCAATTTATTTTCTCTTCAAAAAAGGTATTCACGGAAGATTTACATATTACAGCTATATTTTGATTGACATCCTCCTTAAGACATAAGTTATCTTCGTAATGTATAAAAGTTTACGCAACGCTCCGACTTGTCCGACTAACGCGGGCGGAGTTTGGGAGCCATGATGGAGACTCTTGATGTAGTTTTGAAACTTGGAAAGGAAGTGGTTAACAACACCCTGAATTATAAAGCAAGCTTACGGTAGACTTGCTTCTCTCCAATTTTCGCATTTGACAGCAACCCAGTACCCACCCAAACTCTCAATCAGTGCGATCGCATTTCAGATAAAAGAAGATGACTACCAAAAGGAGTAATATGGCGACAATCAGACTGATGCACGCTAAACTTCATCGAGTACGTGTGACCGATGCCAAGCGCGATTATGTGGGCAGTATCACCATTGACCAAGAGTTATTGGAGAAAGTCGGAATACTGCCCCTCGAAGAGGTGGAGATAGTCAACATCAGCAACGGCAACCGTTGGTCAACTTATGCTCTGCCAGGAGAGGCAGGAACAGGCTGCGTCTGTCCCAATGGTGGGGGAGCGCTTTTGTGCCAGCCTGGAGACATCCTAATTATATTCTCCTATGAGTGGTGCGATCGCACTGATATTTTACGCACAGGGCATACAGCGCGGGTTATTGTTGCAGATGAGCAAAATCGCTGTAAAGAATTTTTCCACCAAACCTTGACCCCTTACGAGAACAAAATTCTATTCGACCCTTCGCAAGCCCTTACAGTTAAGAGTGATAGTGAAAGCGCCAGCTTTGATTTGAAGAACTGCTTTGAGCATAGCATCGGCAGTCCGAAACAATAGAATTAGCAACTCTGGAATAATATAGGGAGTTTTAACCAACTTTTTAAAATTCCCAAGAATTCCTCGATTTGATTAGCTAACAGCCATTTCAGAAAAGTATAGTCAAATATGTTTGAGACACTCAACTCAGTTCTCCAAGCTTATAAGCTGAAGCCGATTAAAGAAGCTGAGGCGGAACTAGAATCAGATGAAAGCAAACCCTGTATTGTTTTCTTTACTTTAGCTGACGAAAGGCTTACATTACTGTTAGCTGCAAGTAGAATTTTACCTGAAAGTGCTTTTATAGTAACTGAACCGACTTGGGTAAAAGTTATTCAAGAAGGCGATAAATCTGTATTATACATCCTTGAAGGGATTACCATGAATGAATTTGGTCAATGTTTTCACACCAAATTCAAAACGCCTCAGAGGATAACTTTTTTATGTAATTTTTGCACCGAAGCAGGTTTCAGTTTTTATGAACCAGTCCACCAAGAGAAGGCTCAAAAATTTCAGTTCTATGAAGGACTGGCGGACTGCCCGATGTCAAGTGGTATAGAACTGGAAGAATATACCAATGACAAATTGCATACTCGCTTACTTGCTGCTGCAAGAAATGTCAATGTACCCCAACTGATGGCTTTTGGCTTTTCTTTAGAAAAATATAGCCATCATCCCATCACTCCAAAAGTTCAATTGATTTCCCTATCCAGAAATCTTTCTAGTGATGAAATCCGAGAACATCTGACGGCATTTCCCGCTTCTAAATTTGTGATTAAGCCTTCTGGAGCAAGGTGGATGGGAAGCCGACTATGCACTATCGAATCAAAAGATAATCTGGATAGGGCTGTTGAAAACTTTAAGAAATGTATAGATTCCCTCCAGGACAATGATTGTCTGTTTGTGGAGGAATTTATCGATTCAAGCATTACTGAGAATAGTAACCTGGGTGCGAGACTGAGGGTGTTTGTAACCCGCCGCCCCAATAATGTGGTTGAAACATCTGGAATTATCTGCAATCTAGGTTATATTGACCAACCCATTAATGGAGATACTTCCGAAAGTTTTTCAATCGACTATCTGTGTAACTTGCTCCAGTTGACAAACGAGGATAAGAATCAGCTTGTTGAAAAAATTAACCGATTAGGTGAAGCGGTACTAGAGTCTATTATTGGCTACGAAACGCAATATTCAACCCATGTCACCCAACAAAACAAACAAACGGATTTCATTGGTTTAGATATTTTTTTAAGGAATCACAATAATCAATTAGAACCGTTTCTAATTGAAGTCAACGATGACGATTGCATTAGCACTTTGCAGCTATACGAAGTGCAACATTCCCCCAACAGGACTAATATCCTCGAAAAATGGGTGGAAACGATGTTGTACCGTTCCTATCAATATATGCTAAAAGGCAAGAATATATTGATGATTGGAGGTGGAGGCTACTCAAAGCTGAATATTTTTGAATTTGCCAATAAAGTAGGTATCAATATTATTTTAATTGATGGCGACTCTCAACATTTTGCTGCTAGTTACAGCAGCCAGTTTTTCAATATTGACATTGACGACCATAGCAAAGATATTGAAAATGCTTTAGCAATTGTGGAAGTTGTCCGCAATCATTGCATCAGCGTGGACGGCGTAGTTACGTTTTGGGAAGATAATGTACCTTTGTCCTCTTTAGTCGCTAGCTTTTTAGGTAAACCAGCCAACGATTATCAGAGTGCAAGCATCGCTAAAAGCAAATTATTGACTCATAAAAAAATCCTAGCTGATGAGTCCAATAAATTATTTTTTGAATCCAGGGGATTTTCCAATGGCGTAGATTTTCGGGTCTTAAATAATGTAGCCGATGTCCAAAATATTCCACAACATTACTATCCTTTAGTAATTAAGTTAGATACTGGAAGTGCTTCCTTTGGTGTAGAGGTAATTAAAACAGAAGAAGAATTATTAGCTAAGTTTGAAGACTATAAAAACTATATTCAAACCGCCACACAGTATGGTGCTGGGTTAAGTTTTAAGTATCAAATATTTGTCACGCCATACCTGCAAGGGTCTGAACATGATGTTGACCTAATCATGTTTGATGGTGAGTTGGTAGCTGGTTATGTAACTGATAATGGACCCACTCTGCCTACTCTCTGTAAGGAGATGACGGCTATTATGCCTAGTTTACTGGACAAAGAAAAGCAAGAGAATTTGATTCACATCGCCTGGAAAGCCTGCCGCAGCGTTGGCTTAAAACAGGGTGTTTTTAACGTAGAGTCAATCTACACACCGCTGGGAGTAAAAATTTTAGAAATCAATGCTAGGATGGCTGGTTTTTATTTTCCTAAATGGGTATTTAATGTATGGGATATTAACCTTATCCTGTATTCCTACCTGATTGCTTGCGGTATCAAACCGTTTGTTAATAAAAACAGCTTACCCCGTATATACCACAATGGTTTTCTCTGTTACGCCTCATTGCATAAGCATGTGATAGATGCAGCAAAGCTGAAAGAATTGTCATCCGAGTCAGATTTCTATGTAATTGTTCTAGAGAAAGAAATACCCGCTGAAGAAAAATATGAAGTTCCCTATGCTTCTGTAGCGGTTTGCTCTCAAAATATGGCAGAGGGCAAACGTAAAATGAAGAGATTTTTAGAGGAGCATTCTCTCACAAGGAAAGAATATAGGTTCATCTGTGAGGAGTAAATTATTTTAATTCAAGCAAGCCGAGCAAAAAGTTTATAAACTATGCTAAATAAGTAAAACATCATAGAAATAGAAACAAAAGCAAGGGGAATGCGAGAAAACTCAACTGCGCTCTTCTTTCAATTTTAGACAAACAGTGTATTGCAGGGATTAACGGCGACTACCAAGAGAACAAATGGCAAATAATATTGATTCATCAACGCCTCAACTATTGTGCATTCCTCAGTTATTTGAGTTTCAAGTAGAACAAACTCCTGACAACATCGCCGTGATTTTTGAGGGGAAAAGCCTCACTTATCGGGAATTAAACCATCGAGCCAACAAGGTAGCGCATTACCTAATTTCTTTAGGAGTGGAACCGGAAGTTCTCGTTGGGATTGGTGTGGAACGCTCCTTAGAAATGGCGATCGCACTGCTGGGTATTCTCAAAGCAGGTGGTGCCTACGTCCCCCTAGATCCAACCTACCCGCAACAGCGACTGTCCTTGATGCTAGAGGATGCTCAACCACCAGTGCTGTTAACTCAAAAACGGTGGCTAGAAAATCTTCCCTCACACGAGGCAAAAGTAGTCTGTTTAGATGCTGATTGGGAGGAGATTGCCCAATACAGCGAGCAGAACCCTGACACCCGCATGACATCTGACAATCTAGCTTATGTCATCTACACTTCAGGGTCTACAGGGCAACCAAAAGGAGTTCTGATTCCGCATCAAGCTCTAGCCAACCACAGTGTTTCCATTGCCAAGCACTATAATTTGCAGACAACGGATCGGGTTTTACAGTTTGCTTCGATTAGTTTCGATGTTGCAGCAGAAGAGTTATTCCCCACCTGGTTAAGCGGAGGTACTGTCGTTCTCCGTCCTGGTTCTGTGACTCCAACTGTTGCAGAGTTTCAAGCACTGATAGAGCGGGAAAAGCTGACTGTTCTCAACCTGCCTGCTTCTTACTGGCATGAATGGGTATCTGCTTTGTCTAGTTCACAGGCGCAATTACCTTCCACGCTGCGCTTGGTTGTGGTTGGCAATGAAAAGGTTTTACCAGAGCGATTGATGAGTTGGCAGAAAATCGCGGGTAATCGCATCCGCTGGCTTAATGCCTATGGACTGACTGAAACCACTATCACATCCACGCTCTACGAACCAGATATCTGGAAAGAATTGCCGGATGTCAACTCTGTACCTATAGGTTGTCCCATTGCCAACACCCAGATTTACTTGTTGGATGAAAACAAAAAGCCTGTGCCTAAAGGGATGACGGCTGAATTATATATTAGCGGTCTTGGTTTAGCAAGAGGCTATCTCAATCGTCCCGAATTGACGGCAGCGCGGTTTATCCGCAATCCTTTTAGTGATGAAGCCGATTCTCACCTCTACAAGACTGGAGACTTAGCCCGTATCGGGAGCGACGGTAACATCGAAATCCTGGGGCGCATTGATAACCAAGTGAAAGTACGCGGCTTCCGCATCCAAACGGAGGAAATCGAAGCAACTCTCAACCAGCACCCACTGGTGCAAGACAGTGTGGTAGTGGCTCACGAAGAAAAATCAGGCAAGCAACGCCTCGTCGCCTATGTCATTCCCAAACCCAAAAACACTCAGGTAGAACTATGGCCTTGTCCGGGAGACTACCGAGTTTATGATGCCATCATGTACTATGCCATGACCTATGACCATGTGAGAAATCACAGTTATGAGGCGGCACTTAAAAAAGTTGTTAAGGACAAAGTTGTTGTAGATATTGGCACGGGTAAGGATGTTGTTTGGGCGAAATTCTGTGCCGAACATGGCGCTAAGAAAGTTTACGCCATTGAGATGCAACTTGAAGCTTACAAACAGGCAACGAGTTATGTGAAATCTCTGGGGTTGTCAGACAAAATATCGGTAATTCATGGGGATGCCACCCAAGTGCAACTCCCTGAGAAAGTCGATCTCTGTGTTTCAGAACTGATTGGCGCGATCGGCAATTCAGAAGGGGCGGTTTCGATTCTCAATGATGCGAGAAGGTTTCTCAAGGAAGATGGGATAATGATTCCCCAGCGCTGCGTGACTAACATCGCTGCTGTTTATCTTCCTGAAACGTTTGCCAGTCAGCCTCACTTTTCGGAACTATCCGGTTATTACACTCAGCAGATTTTCAACCAGCTCGGAGGGAAAATACCCTTAAGGGTCTCTTTCCGAAATTTTCCTCAATCAAATATCATCTCCACAGTAGATGTTTTTGAGGATTTGGATTTCAATCAAGTCTCTAATCCCGAATATGACCGACAGATAAGTCTTACTATCACTCATAGTGGCAAAATTGATGGATTTTTGTTATGGCTTAATTTACACACGGTTGAGAATGAAGTCATTGACAGTCTAGCTTACGTCGGCAACTGGCTACCTGTTTATTTTCCAGTGTTTTATCCAGGGATTGAAGTGGCGGCTGGAGACAAAATTGAAGCCGTTTGTAGCGCTCGGTTGAGTGAAGACCAGTTAAATCCTGATTATCACATTCGAGGCTATTTATTTAAACAGAGTGGAGAACGCCTTGAATTTGAATACGATTCTTTTCTCTACAAAACTCCCTCAAAGAGCAACTTATTTTACGATCGCCTATTCGCTCCAGAGGTAGTATTAAACGAGCAACCGACTCCTGTAGAGCTATGCGATAAAAGCCTAAGCGCCTACTTGAAAGAGCGCTTACCAGCTTATATGCTCCCTGGAGGGTTTACGTTCTTGGAGTCCCTACCGCTGAATCCTAACGGGAAAGTTGACCGCAAAGCACTACCCACTCCCAGGGACAGCAGACGCATAGAACCAACTGCATTTATAGCTCCCCGCGATACTTGGGAACTTCAGTTGACTCATATTTGGGAAAACGTGCTGGGTATTCACCCCATCAGCGTGAAAGACGACTTCTTTAACCTGGGCGGTGACTCTCTATCAGCAGTACGCCTGATGCTGGAGATTGAGCAGCATTTTGGACAGAAGTTATCGCTAGCGACGCTTTTTCCCAATTCGACGATTGAGCATCTGGCAAGCATTTTGCGTCAGGCGACCGATTCTCGCTTGAGTTCTCCTTTAGTACCGATTCAGCCAGATGGTACAAAGCCTCCCTTTTTCTGCGTTCATCCCATTGGGGGCAATGTGCTTTGTTACCTAAATTTAGCTCGTCATCTGGGTGAAGACCAGCCCTTTTACGGTTTGCAAGCATCGGGGATTGATGGGGAAGCAGAGCCAAACAGCCGGATTGAAGATATGGCTAGTTATTATATCGAGGCAATCCGCGAGATTCAACCACAAGGTCCCTATTTGCTGGGAGGTTGGTCATTTGGTGGAGTGGTAGCGTTTGAGATGGCTCAACAGTTGCACTCATCTGGTGAGCAAGTAGCGCTGCTTGCTTTGATAGATAGTTCAGCACCCCACCACAACAGTCAAGCGATGGAGGTTGATACTGCTGCCACACTAGCTTGGTTTGCTAAGGATTTGGGCAGTTATTTTGGGAAGGAGCTTGATGTATCGGTTAGCGCTCTCCAGTCTCTTGCGCCGGATGAGCAGTTGAGCTATGTGCTGAAGCGGGCGAGGGCGGCTAACGTTGTGCTTCCTGATGCTGGAGTGGTTGAAATTCGCCGTTTGCTAGAGGTTGTTTTGGCAAATCGTCAAGCTGAACGCAGCTACACGCCAGTTGTTTATCCAAACCAGATTACTCTCTTTCGTGCGGAGGAATCGTTTTGGTTAGAGAATTCAGACCCGGCAATGGGTTGGAATCAGTTAACGGACGGTGGAGTGAAGGTTCATACAATTTCTGGCAATCACTACACCCTTGTCAAGGAGCCTCATGTGCGAGTTTTAGCAGAACGGCTTAAGGTTTGCCTTGAGCAGGCAATGAAGTTGGCTTTAAAGGTCGAAGTCATGCCAGTGTGACGAGAAACAAAACTTGCTTTGCCTGCTTTACCAACTGGTTGCTTCCGCCTTGCATAACCAGTGAGAGCGAGTTAAGTAGGCGTGCCTATGCTGTCCAATATTCCGGCAAATCAAACTAACAGTTTAGCACGCTAAGTACGGAAGACCCAAAATAGTAACCCGTCAATTTCAATTTGACGTTGGGATACCTCATAGCCGACATCCACGCTATCTGCGACGGTTCGGTCAAACAGTCGGCGGTTCTTCCCCAATCGCCTCATAAAAAGCCCGCTCCGCCGCTGACGCCAGAGCACGTTTAGCGTAACGCTTAAAATTAGCCTCAGACTTATGACGAGTCAGGGTACGAGCATGAAGGCTATCAATACCAGAAAGCAGGAGCTTTGTCGCATAAGTGTGCCTCAAGCGATGGGGCGTCAGGTTCGCAATACCCGCCAATTCCCCCAACTCCTTAATCGTATAATATATCCCCTGATATCCCAGCCGTTCTCCCTTTGAAGGAATCGGAGAGCAGGACAAAAACAGGGGTCGGTATCCCGAAAAGCGCTCTCCGGCGTGCCGTCGCTCCTTTAGGTAAGCATTCAAACAGTCGCGGGCTTGTCGGTTGAGGGGAACCGTCCCACCACTGTCATCTTTCCCTTGGCGAATCGTCAAGCGTATCCCATCATAATCTCCCAGAGAAAGCGCCGCCACCTCTCCCGCTCGCAGCCCGTGCAGCAGAACCGCCAACAGCGCCGCCTCTCGGCATTGACTAGCTAGCGGCAGCCGTTTAATCCCCTGCCAAAGTGCATCAACTTCCGTATCACTCAGGTCAAACGCTGGTGGCGAAGACAACTTAAGCAGTGCAACCGAGGAGGTGGGATTGCTATTCATCGTGTCGGGATACGCCTTAACCAACCAACTAAAAAAACTTTTCAGAGCACAAAGGGCTCGATTCACCGAACTAGGAGCCAAAGACTTTTCCAAATACTCCTTATACTGAACAATTTGCCGGGGCGTAATTTGACTAATCGGGCGCTCCGTCCACACCAAAAAGCGTCGCAGTTCCCGACGGTAAGCTTTTTGGCTGTTGGCAGTTAGCGATCGCGCTCTCAAAAATTCCTCAACCCGCACATACCGCAAATCAATCAGACCAGCACTCTTTACCGATGCTGGTGCTTGAGGATTAGGGAAAGACGAATCGGGTTGAGCCGGCATGGGAAATCGAAGGAGAGCGCCGTTTCTATTGTCCCCCAGAAGCTACCCCCACCATGTCAAATAACGAAACATTATCTTACTTGCATCAAACTATCAGATAAACTAGATAACTATTAGAAAATTAAATGATTGGGTAGTGCTAACTACAGTTTGATAAATGTCAAATCGGGGACATGGAATACCCCGATTTGACTCGCCTTAAGGGCGGCTAAGAATAGGGATAGGATGGGGAACCTATCGCCGAATAAGCTAAATGCGCGAACCCACAAGTATGGACGTTTGCCCTTTAATCACCTGTCGCAGGGCAGTGACCAAGTCGGTGGTTCGGTCGTGCGGACACGGTTTGTCCATCAAAAAGACCGCTGTGCGGTCAATGCCGAGCGCTTGCCATAATGGTGCAAGGTGTTGAAGTTTGTTTTGTTTGGCTTCAACGGCCTTGGGGTTGGTGGTGATATCCAAGGCGACAATCCAGCCAAATAGCTGCACGCAGGAGTCGATTCCGTAGACGTAATCGAGGATAACCTCCGCCGGAACCGATTTCCAGTTAAGATGAAGGTAATAGCGATTTTCCTGGCGTACAGGAATTCCGTATTCTGCCAAAAGATACGGCAGGGAGAGCGCCAAACGCTGGCGTCCGATAGCCGAATTATTGGCAACTTGAATGAGTTTTTGGGAGCTGAATTTCACTCGTTTAAGTTTGTGACAAGCCGCAACGAGCTGGTTGAATAAATTTTCTCCAGCTAAACCACAGATGGTTGTAGTATTATTCACGTTGATTGCCCTGAATTGTGTCATTAATCAGGCGCATAGCGCTCTATTATTCAGGGAAGGGAATTCGCTTAAAAAAAATAACCCCCATGCCGTTGGCACAGGGGTTGATTGATTAGTTATTAATTGAACAATTTAAAAGGGAATGTCCAATAAGTCAGCGACTTGCCCTTTGCCGTTACCATTAGTGCTGTTGCTATTACCGCCAGCAATTGCTGTCAGTTGGGGTGGAGTGGGGGACACAGGTTGAACGGGTTGGGTCTGGGTGCTGCCTTGGCGAATGATTTCGGCATTGGTGATGGTGAAAGCGACTACTTTTTGTTTGTAGTCTGCTTTCTCAACCACATTCATATTGAGTCGTCCCAAGCCCAAGACAACTGCACCCACTCCGGCTTCATTTAAAGCCACAGCACAGTTACCGTAGCTGGTAAACTGAAGTGGAGCCATTTGAATTGAGCCGCGATCATAAAACTGAAACGTACACTTGCCCCAAACGTGAAGTGTCCCCTCTTGCGTATGGCTGGCATTGAGAGAATCGATGCGGATTTTTTGGGTCGTGTGGTTCATTGTGCGTTTCCTTTTGCTGTGTTTTTGGTCACGAAAGCGGTGCGTAGCACCACATTTGGAATTCCCCAAAGCGGTGACACCCATCCCGCAATCCCGTGGCGTTGTGGGAAACAGGATGGGTGAAGGTTAGAAGTCAGTGCCGTTATAATAGTCATCACTAGGGGAGGCTGATGAGTCAGCATCTTGAGACTTGGCACTTAATAGTTGCAGCCGATCTACTTTGATAATGGGCTTAGTGCGTTGTTCGCCAGAGTTGCGATCGCTCCAAGTCTCCAGCTTCAAAGACCCAGTAACACCAATCAAGCTGCCCTTGCTGGTATAGTTGGCAGCGACTTCGGCTGTTTTGCCCCAGAGTTCGCAAGTAAACCAATCGGGCTGTTCATCCCGCGCGGTCTGGCGATCTACTGCCAGAGACAGTTTGACCAACACGCTGCCAGAGGGAAAGTAGCGGGTTTCGGGGTCTTGTCCGAGGCGACCGACTAAGCTAACTGAATTGATGAGAGACATGGGTTAAATCTCCTAACTTTTTTGTCACTGCCTGCCGCCCGATAGGGCGAAGTTCAACTTGTCCCATCCCCCAACGGCTAGATACAGTTGATGGGATGGGTATTGAATTCCTAGAGCTCTGCGGCACTTACTTGTCCTACCAGGGCGGCGACCAACTGCTCGGTATCCATTTGGCTGCGACCCTGAATGCGGAAACGTTTAGCCAACTTTTTCAGGCGAGTTTTGCTCAAGCCTTGGAGTTGCTCTGTGGATGCCCACGTCTGTGTGGGAGTTCCTGGGGGTAGCAGTAGCATGGGTGTTGCTTTGCTAGGGGCAGAGGCTGTGACAACTGGGGCGACGGGGACATCAGCTTCTTTCAGTGGTTCGTCCCAAGGGTCAGCAATAGCGGGTGCTTCAGCAGGGGGCTTGACCAGCAGTTTCAAAGCTGTTTTTGGCAATACTTTGAAACTCAGAACAGACCGCTGGGTGGCGCGGTCTGTGTGGGTATTGAATTTGGCACCAAGCTGTCTGAGCTGTTTGGCTAGGTCGTTGAGTTGGCTAAATTCAACAGTAAAGGTGGGAAGTGATTGGGTGTAGGTCATGAGTTTTTTACCTCATTTTTTGATACATATTTCACTGAATACGCCTGTGAAGGCGCTGTATCAAACCCCTGCATGAGGGTAACTTCCCAAACCAGTCTGGATTGCGCTAGCTTAAGGAGATAGTTTCGGGCGTTCTCTAGGTGTTGGATGATACTGGGTTGATGGTGGAGTTCCCAGTAGCAGTGTTGTAAGTAATCGATTAACCAAAGTTGGGTCTGTGCATCCAGGGTTTTGTCGATAAAAAAAGCTAGTTCTAAGGCTTGACGGGTGGTTAAGGGCAATTCGGTGAGGGCGCGTCGCAAATCTTGGGGAATGCAATTGAGTTGATTGAAAGATGCGATGGCTTTTCCAGGACTCCCCCAGGAGAGTTGCAATAGCGTATTGTCTGCCAAAATCTCCCCATGGCCAGTCTGCTGCAAGACCCGTTTGGTATCGCCTCGGGATAGGGAGCGGAAGGGGACGTGGGTGCAGCGGGAAACAATTGTGGGCAGTAAGGAGTGAGTCGAGGAAGCTGTCAGAATTAAGGTGGCACGACCCGGTTCTTCTAGGGTTTTGAGCAGGGCATTAGCCGCTGAGTCAGCCAGGGTGTCAGCTTGCTCAATGACCACAATAGACCGGGAGGCTTCTAAGGGCGGTCGGGAGAGGAATTTGACAATTTCCCGGACTTGCTCGATTCTAATTTGGGGAGGTTTTTTGAACTCCAATTTTTGGGTATGGGCTTCTGTTGTGGTTACCAGGTTGCCTTGATGCAGGTAGGTCGGTTCTACCCACAGCAGGTCGGGGTGGTTGCTTTTGTGTAAACGTTCGTTGAGGAAGTTGGTGGTGGGGAAGCCATTAGACAGAGCGATGGCAAAGCATTGGGCGACTAGGCGCTTACCGACGCCGGCGGGTCCGGCAAAGAGGTAGGCGGGGGCGATGCGGTTGGTGGTAATTGCTCCTTGTAATAGGGCGATGGCTTGGTCTTGTCCGACGATTGGGTCGAAAGGGTCAATTAGCGATTCGTCGGGGTCTCCGGGGTCGGGAAAAAATTGAAGAATGCTCATGGTAAGAAATTCACGCTTGGGCTAACGCCGAGCTTCGCTATTCAATCAACTCGAAGGCACGACAGCTTATCTGGTCTGAGGTTGGATAGTGAACTACCCAGTTCTACCCCAAGAACTGGGTCAGGTCGCTCCGTGAGTCATTAAATAGCGGGTGTAGCTTGGTGGTGTTGGCGGCTCATTGCGGGGGGGACAAGACTAATAGCAAACCCAGCTTTATAGAGATTAAGCACTAGCTTTTGGTAGTTTTTTCGGTCACATTTAATGATTTGTTGTCCGCTTCGTCCTACTTTTTGGGGTATAATGTGGAGGACGTTTTGAATGGCTAAAGCTGTCTGCTTGTTTAGGCAAATAATTCCACTTTTTGTTAGTTTTAGTTTTAGCATTGGTGAGTTTTGCTCAGGCTATTCGTCACTCGGGTAGCGCGAAAGCGCCTAGAGCGTCAGTCGGTGTAATAGCAGTTAGTGGTCATAATATGCCCTCGAAGGTTGTGAAGGATCTTAGGGGCTGGCGCAAGTATCTTAGGAGAGTTGGTTACTGATAGCCCTTCAACAAAACCCGCTCTTATTCAAGAAGAAACTAAAAAGAGGGGATATTTGGTATATTTATGTTACCATTTTTGGGGATTTAAGTAGATAATTTGATTACTGGACTGGGGTTCGATAACACCGATTCAGTAGTCCTAATAAATCCAGGTTGTAGACAAACACTTAAGCATGAATTCTAATTTTACTGACTTACCTTGTGGATTATCCTGCGAGACTCGCTGTGAGATTCGTAGTAAGATGATCTCGTTGCAAAATTCCCTAACTCTTTTACCCGCAGATGGAGCCACTCAATTAACCAGCACGTTTATTGACACTTATCAGGACTTGTGTCGCTCATCCCGGGATGGAGTTGAAAATTATCCTCCCAGTATAGCTCTCCCGGCGCTTTTTGATTTGGTGTTATCGGCTAAATACGTAGAACGAATGGTTGCAGATGGGGGATGGATTTACTGTGCTGGTAGTGAATTAGATGAGCATCCCTCTTTATATTTTCCATTTCTCAAGACTTGTCCTCGCTGTAGTGTTAAGCGTGGGATCAAGCCATCAGCCAAGTCAAACAAACCGGGTTCGGATGCTATTGGACGAATGGCGGCTGATACGACAATTTTAATTTTATCTGAAGTCGCCCGTCGAATTGCCCCCGATGCCAAGATTGGTAAATCTACAGTTCGTCAAGGAGATATAGATGCTGTAATTTATGATCGGGATATGCTCGCCTTAGTAGAAATTAAGTCGTCACCCTTAGTGGTCTATCCTCTGGAAATTAGACTCACGAAACCGATGACTGAGGTTCGAGAGGGTGAGCTTGTCTCTAAACGAGATCATTCTATGGCAACGGCGTTGATAAGTGAATCCAATTTGTCATTTTATATCCCTCACATTGACTTACGAATTCCATTAAATCACTATACGCCAGACAATTGGCCCTATACACCGCTTACTGAGTTTATTTGCGATCCTCAGAACTTAGCGACTATTCTTTTAGCCTGGAAGCAACTTTACGAGTTGTATATCAATAGCCGCCAGAGAACTAAGAGAAAATCGGTGGATTCGCGTCGGTGGATAATGTGTGGTTGTGGCAGTTCGGTTGATGATTCTAAGAATGCACCAGGTATGGAGCGTACTGATGATATCAAAAAAGGAACATACCAAGTTTTAAAGTTTGGCACCTACTATAAAGAGAAATGTCCACGTCGTCGGATTCGCGCTGTCCTGGCATCTAATTTTTTACCGGAACATGGGTATGCTAGTTACCTGGCTGAAGTACAAGATGTCATTTGGACGAAGGATAAGTATTCTGTGTCTCTACCCGGAGATATTGGATTCGATAACATTGTTGCTTTTGAGGCAGATAGCATTTTCAACTTATATGATGCACTGCTGTGCTTAACCCGTTCTATATACCGGGATGCTGATTTGTATAGACTATTAAGTTTAACCCGGTTAATCGATGAGATGTCTGATGAGTGAGTCAACGGCTATTTTCGTTTTTAAGTTACGTCAAAATATAGCTCTTGAAGGTGATTTGTTACTCGCCAAGATGGAGCTGGATTCGTTTTTGCCAGATAGCGTTCAGGATTTAATGGAGATTAAAAGCATTATCCCAAACATACCTGAATTGTCGGAGATTGAAGGGTTGGGACGGTTAGATGCTCATGTTCGGCAAAATGGAAAACAAGCCTATGTCGCTAAGGGTTCACTGGAGCTATTGCCTCACCTGATTCGGCGGGTTTCATTTATTCAACGAATTTATTGTGTTACTCAAGTTTCCCCAAGCACCAAAGCTTTTTTAGTTGATACTGTACACCAAGTTGGCTCGATTATTAAGAACCAGGTGGTGGACAATCGCCTGATTATTCAAGCCATCCCTCATTATACCCTGATTGAGTTATCTAAAGTCGTCGCTAATCATTCCCAGGGAGTTGATGATACGAAGCGGAATTTAGACGGATTGGTTGATGCACTGTTGGACAGAACGGTTAATAAATCAGTGATAAAATTGACCACCCTTGCCTTATCCGCACGGTCTACGACGTCTCATTTAACCCATGATATCCACTATTACAAAGCCAAGTTTTTTCCCCGGATGGTGCGCTCTATCCTCAATAGTTGTACGCCAGAGTTAGGGGAAGGTTGTCATGTCCTTGATAATTTTGTGGGCAGTGGGACAACGCTTTTAGAAGCCTCTATTTTAGGAATTCCTAGTCTAGGACTCGATATTGATCCACTCTCGACCATGATTGCCCAAGCAAAACTGGATGCTGTGGACATGGATAGCGAGTTGTTAGCCACGGAAGCGGCACGTATTATCCAGGCAATAGAGAATAAGATAATCGAAACTCGATTCGGTGGGCGGTGTGACTCCGATGAAATGACGATGATTTTTCCGGATTGGCTGATGAAAAATCGGAAAATGACTGGGGAAATTGCCACTGAGTTAAGCGGAGAAATTAATCGAGTTCAGTCGGCTATTACTGGATCTGATCCACGACTTTATAAGTTGCTTTGTGTACTGATGTCAGATGCGATATCCCGCAAGATTCGGATGCGTTTTATGGGGACGGGGGTGGGACGGTTTTCTCTCACGTTGGCGCAGAAGCCGCTGTTTACTATTTTTACGGATTCTTTAAGGCAATATGTCAAGGTGGCGGCAATGTGTGAATGGTTAAAGCAAAGGATTCATTTACGGTTGGCTGATGCCCAGGTGATAGCGGCTGATAGTAAGCATTTGCCTAGTAATTTAGGACAGTTCGACATTTTAGTAACATCACCACCTTACCTTCCGGCGTCGAGTGGACGGGAGAGTTATGCGAAGGCGCGAGCTTTGTCATTAATTGCATTGGGTCTTGATAATGTAGAGGATTTAATTGACAATTCTATCGGTTCGATGAACGGCAATGGCATAGATGTTGGGGCGTTGACGAATAATGAACGTGACCTGGTGGAGTGGCTGCACAGAGATAAACTACGGCAAATAAAGGCAGAGCCGACAGGCAGATATTTTCTGGATATGCGCCAAGCGTTTGCCGAGATGTACCGGGTTTTACGTCCTGGGGCAAAAGCGGTAGTCATTAGTGGAAAAACTAGCACATTTTATCAATTTAAAACCCGTAAGCCACTCTATGTTGTTAACGTTGCTGAGATCCTCGCTGATGAAGCACAACGGGTTGGATTTGAGGTCGATGCGCTTCACGATATTCAGTTGGATAAGTGTAATCGGAATGCTCGTCCGCGTTCGCTCGATAACTATTACGAGACGTTGATTATGCTGCAAAAGCCTCTGTAACTCAGGATTCATAATTGATAAACTTCCCTAGGGACAAAACTTGAGTCCATTAATTGTCAAGTTTTTTGATAAACCAGGGTGCGAGCGCTCGGTCTCATCTATTATTGAAAGTACTTCCGACTTCATCGACAGCAGAGGTGGTCATGAGTACCCGACGCCAGCTCCAAAAAAGAGGCTCATTGAAATCCAGTTTTACGACCGCCGCTAATCCGTTAAAACCCCGTGGGCCCCAAAATTTGTCCACCCAATTGTTGTATTCTACAATCTCTGTATCCCCAGTTGCTATCAACTTTTTATGCCAATTCGTACCCGGTGCAAACTTAATCCGCAAGGCAAATTCCATAACTGGGAGTTTAATATCTTCCCAGTCAGGACGCCGTTGCAGTTGGCGTCCAAAGCGTTTGGCGACATGGGGAGGCATAGCAGCAATCTGCTTTCGTAATTCAACCTCATGCTTCTGAGTTTTCATTGCCACATAAAAGTTTTCAACCGTGGATAACAGAATTCCCTGATACTCAAAGGGAGTATCTAACGGCAACATATTGGAAAACCAGTTTTTAATCCAAGGCATTGGTGTTTCCTTGTCATTCAATCGTTCATCCAAGAGAGCCGCTCTTGCTTGACTTAAGAAAAGCAGAGTTCAACGATTTGGCTTTGAACGGCACAGAAGTTAGAGGAACTTTTGAGCGTCACATCAAGTTCCAACAACTGCGCCATGATTCGCTGCAACCGAGGCAGAGAAATACGACTAACTTCCTGGCACAAATAATAGACTCGATTGGGATTACCAATTTCTGTGTATTTGGCAAGTATTTGGTTGTCGGTTTCTCCTTCTAATGTCAGGAGTTTTACCCACAGCCATTGGCGGAATAAGGTGATGAGAGTCGCAACAACTTTTAGCATTGGCTCATTGCGACTCCTTAACCCAGAAAGCAACTGCAAGGCTTGTGTGGTATCCTCAGTGCGGATAGCTGCGGCTAAGGCTATGGCTGTTTGGGTAGTAATCTCCACAACCTCTTTTACCTGGTTCGCATCTATGGAAGAACCGTTGCTCCAAGTTGCCAGTTTTTCCAATTCGCTGTACAAAAGTCGAGTATCGTTACCCACCGCCGACGCCAATTCTTTGGCAGCCGTGGAGGTGATATCTACTCCTAATTCTTCAGCGGCAGTTTTCACCTGCTGCACTAACGGGTCAGTTTTCCAAGCTGGAATCAGGGAGAATTCCTGAATTTGGGCATATTTTTGCAGGAGTTTGGTGGATTTTAGCCTACCATTAGGCTTCTTGATACGAGTCAGCACCAGGGTATTAGACTCCGGGATAGCTGGCAGAATTTGCTCTAACTGCCCTAGCATCTGGTCATCCATTGCCTCTAGCATACTGGAATTGGGCAAGACCACTAAGCGATTGCCGTTGCCAAAAGGTGGAGTCATGATGTCCGAAAGCGCTTGGGGAAGGCTTTGGAGTCCTGGAGGATAGTGAGTAACGTTGAACGATTCCCATGGGGGAGAGATGATTTGGGTGCGAAGCTGTTTGATGGCGCGTTCCATTCGGAATTCATCATCGCCAAAATAGATGTGAATTGGCATTTTTCTAATTTAATAAGAGGCGATTTAAATAAGGGCAAATTTTTCCGGAAAATAGTTGTTGTTTGTCCATTATCACTCCAATTCCAAATCCCACACCCGGAGGCGGGCAGTTTGCCTTCGGGTAGGGAATAATGGAAATGGTTAAATGTTGAGCTGGCAGAGATCAGCTTGACAATAACCAACTGTAACTTTGATGGGAGTTGGTGTTACGATATTGGCTTGGGCTAAAATCTCTAGAATCCCTTGGTTTTCGCTGTAGTTTTTAATCAACACGAAGTCTTGGGGGATATTGGATTTGGGAACATTGACTGTAGCCGTTGCTATGGGTTCCCCTTCGGTTGATACAAGTCTCAAGCAGACTCCTCCTCCGTGTTCGTAATGTTCTTTTACAACTCGGCATTGACAGCCTATGTAGTTGACAAAAAGGGGAGTATTGGGGGTTTGGTCAGTTGGCATAGTTTCGCTTTTTGCTAATGAGTCACTTAAGGAGTGCGTTAGCACCAAACCCGGCATACATCAGTGGCTAAATCACCCCCTAAAAAAGTTAATTATTTGTCTATCCAAGAGTTTCCCAACAGACTCTTTGGGTTTTCTTCCTCATCTACTGGAATATCTTTAATAACTGTCCGCATCGCTTGGCGCATGGCATTTTGTACGGCGCTAGCTATCTCAATTCCAAATTCTTCTTTTCCAAATAAATCCCCTTCATCATGACAGCAATTTCCTACCCATGCTTCCCATTCCGGATGAGTATCAAAGGCAGCTATACAGTACGCCAAAAAGGTTTTGATGATGTCAGCTTCGCACATTGTCCAGTAAGCGGCATTGGCATCGGGTCCTCTGACTGATAGCTCCCGATGGGCGGAATATTTTTGTGGCCATTTAGGCAGGAATACGCCGCGACCCGTTAGGCAACGGACATAGCCTAAGCCAAATTTAGTGCGCGGACAAATTGACTCAATTCCCAGCACTGTTGGTAGGCAATTGTTAGCGTCTTGGATAATTTGCCGTTGGAATTTAGCCAGGACTTTGTAGGTAGTTTTCCAGGCGGTGATAGAGTTTTTGGCACTGCTATCTGATAGAATAATTCCTGATTTGGTGCGGATTGTATTTTGCAAGGTGCGGAATCCTTGCAAGTTTTGGCTGCCGTAGTGGACGGACTTGGACATTGCTCTCAAGCGAGCCGCTAGGGGATGGTTGGGGTGATTTTTGTCTTTATCCCATACCCGGATATTCTCTTCTATCCACTCAGAACCCATGGTTTCTAATTGGGCGATTTTCTCGGCTATCGAGCAAAAGATATCGCCGTGAGCGCTATTGAATCGGGTCATTAACTCTGGGTCGAGGGAGGCTTGGGTGGCTACTCTGGCGTGAAGTTTAGAAGCATCGCACCAGATGCCAACACGTCCGGGATGGGTGCGAAAGACTGACCGAATCGGTGGTAGGTTATAGGGTTTTAACTCTGGGGGAAATGTGGAAGGGGAGGGAGGGTTTTGTAGGTTGGGATCTGAACAGCTACTGCGACCGAATCCCTTACGATTGATTTGGGTATAATTGCCTTGAGTGTACCCATTTGTGACATTGGCTTTAATATTTTGTAGGTAGTCCACATAGACTTTTGTCGTCTTAATGATGCTAATTAATCGGAGTTCGGGAATAGTCCAAAATTTACTTAAGTCGTCAACTTTGGCTGATGTGAGATTGAGTTCAAATTGGCGATTGATAAGCGCAGCTAACTTTTTGGGCGAGTAAAGATGGGGAATGCATTCATCAAAAGTACATTTGAGTTGATCCAGCAAAGACTGATAGGCGGCTTCGTATTGGCAGGTGACATCAGCTAGCACGGCTTCATCTACGGGCATTCCGTAGTGAGACATTTGGGCAAATGCGGGTGAAGCCCCACACTCGATTAAGTAGCTGTCCCAAACGCCAATGTCTTTGAGTAGGGGTTCTAAGCGTTCGTGTATTTTGAGAACAACTTCTGCGTCATAGCCGGCATAGTTGAGTTGGCTATTACTGAGTTGTCCATTCCCCAGTTCTCCCCAACCCCAGTCTGAAGTCTGTTGGGTTTTGTCAATATCTAAACCCAGGCGTAGGCAGATGCTTTCGAGGGAATGGGGTTTCCCATGCCGTTTGTCGAGCCAGGGGTCGAGTCCTGCCCAGTATACCTGGGACATGAGCTTTGTATCCCGGATGTTGCGGATGGGATAGTTGTATTTGGAAAGCATCCAGCGTTGCTCAAAGTCTAAGCTATGTCCAACGACTTCTACAGGGTGAGAAGCGAGTTTTTCTTTCAAGATGTCCCAGAAGCCAAGGGTTTCTAGTTTTTGATGAATGAGTGAGCGTTCTTTTGAAGTCCAGCCGAGGTCAATGACAAGTACGTTGATGTTTGGGTTCTGGGGAATGGCAATTTGAATTAATCGGATTTCTCCGGTTTCTGGGTTGAGTGCGCCATCTGCATCATTGGTTTTCGAGAATGTCTCGATGTCAAAGCCAAACTGAGAGCAGGTTTTCCAAGTTTTGAGTGCGGTACTGAATCGGGGTTGGTTGATTGTAATAATGTTGGGTGAGAGTGCTTCTTGGGGGAAAAGAAGAAGGGAGTATTGATGAGATTCAAGCATTGCTGTTAATTTAGGGGGTGAGGCGGGTTCCCTCTTCCCGCAGGAGGGAGTGATAGTTGGACGGATAACAATTGGTCTGATGCTAACCGTAGGAGAAAATTGAAGCAGTTTTTCTTCAGCAATCTCTAAAATTGATTTGAGAGTGTGAGATAGGGCAGATGGGACGCAAGGCAAAAATCCGCAAACAACGCAAACAATCAGCGCTTGGGGAGGCATCATCGCCCTCAGATAAACCCCTATCCCAAGATACTGCCAGGATTTCTGCTTTGGTCATGAACCCCATGCCTAAAGGCAGAGGCTTGTAAGACTTTATTCTTGCTATGCTCGAATATTTTTTCAAGCCTACATGACCAGCCTAAGACTCACGAGGTCTACGTTTAGAGGAAGAGTTAACGTTCCTACCTACGAATGCATGAACCAGTTTGTAGCTCTAGAACCAAGTCGGTTAAACATCTGTACAAGGGTTAAGGAAGTGCCGCTTGGAAAGTACCGACTCTAAACATTGGCGAGGTTCACTTTACTCCGTAAGGAAGATTAAAACTCATGTTTGTATTCGTCTTAAACAGTAACAAGGAACCCTTAAACCCGACTCATCCGGCAAGAGCAAGGAAATTGCTCAAAACAGGTAAAGCTGCTGTGTTTAAGAGATATCCTTGTACCATCATCTTGAAGGAGGAAGTCAAAAAACCGGACAATCAACCTCTAAGAATTAAGATTGACCCGGGTGCAAAAACTACAGGGATAGCAATCTTGAGAAATGAGGTAGTTTTGTGGGCTGCTGAACTAACCCATAGAGGATTCCAGATTCGAGATGCTCTAACCTCTAGAAGACAGTCAAGGCGTTCTCGCAGAAATCGCAAGACTCGCTATCGCCAACCGAGATTCAACAATCGAAAGCGCAATGAGGGATGGTTGCCACCTTCCTTTATCAGTCGAGTCGATAACATCTTGACTTGGGTCAAGCGTTTATTGCGGCTATCTTCAATCACGTCTATCTCAACTGAATTGGTACGATTCGACACTCAGTTAATGCAGAACCCTGAAATCTCTGGCATTGAGTACCAACAAGGTGTACTGGCTGGATACGAGCTAAGGGAATATATGCTCGAAAAATGGCATCGTAAGTGTGCTTATTGCGGTGTTACTGATACTCAATTAGAGATTGAGCATATTATTCCTAGGTCAAAAGGAGGTTCTAATCGAGTCTCTAATTTAACTTTAAGTTGTACCAAATGTAACCAGAAGAAAGGGAATAAACCCGTTGAGGAATTTCTGAAAAAGAAACCCGACTTGCTTAAGTCAATCCTCGCTCAAGCCAAGAAGCCACTAGCCGATACTGCTGCCGTCAATGCTACTCGGTGGAAACTGTTTAACTCTCTTGAAGGATTGGGTTTACCTGTTGAAACGGGAACAGGTGGTAGAACTAAATATAATCGTTGTCGTCAATCTTTGGGTAAAACTCATTGGTTAGATGCGGCGAATGTAGGGGCTTCAACTCCCCTAGGCTTAAAAATCTTGGTATCCTCACCCTTGATTATTAAAGCGACAGGACACGGCAATCGCAAAATGTGTGGTACTGACAAATACGGTTTTCCAATACGACATCGCTCGAACACCAAGAAGCACTTTGGTTTTCAGACTGGCGATATTGTTAAGGCTGTTGTTACTAAAGGCAAGAAAGTTGGAACTTATGTTGGTAGAGTTTTGTGCCGAGCAACAGGTAGTTTTGATATCACCACAGTTACAGGTCGAGTAGCTGGAATCAATAACAAATACTGTTCATTTATTCATAGGAGCGATGGATATTCATATCAACAATGATTCGCTTACGCTCAGTTGTTTATGTAAGGGGAAAACTTCCTCCATATCGTGAACGACAAGGGCTTCCAGTTTTCCCCTTACCAACCCCGTTTTTCGGCGAAAGTCTCATGCACGGTTTTGAAGACCAGCGAGGATGGTGACATCCCCGCTGAGTTTAATACGACCGTAGCGAGAGCCAGATTGTGGGCTTTGCCACAGTCTACTCTGTCAGCAAAATCCCCGCGTATGCGAGACCGGGGAGTGTCAAGATGTTACAGTGACTTTGACTTTTTTGCTGGCGACTTTACCGAACGCCGCTTCCAGCGCTGCAACGTCTCCGGCTACTCTCTGTTGCAGGGGAGCGCTCCTCATCCGGATACAGGCATTGGTGCCGTCGAAAGCCGCGAGAGTGCCGTGTTGGGTTAGTAAGGCTCTGATGGCTGGAGGCTGCATGGCAACCACGGCTTCCCAGAGAGAGGCAGAACCTGCGGCTGGTGCACAAGAAGGTGCAGTAGTGGGTGGGGCTTCTGATAGCAGTCCCAACAGAGTCACCTCCAACCACAGACGCGGTTGACTGGCGGATTTCACCTGGACGGCACAGGTTCTCAACTGTTGCTGTCCGCTAAGAATTTCCTGCGTATCCCAAGAGTTGGCTAGTTTTACCAAAGAATCCCAGGTCAACGGAGTTACCTGTGCCAACTCATGGCTCTGGGGAGAGGTTTTGGCAATGACCAAATGGGTGTAGAATTCGATAAGATTCTGGAGAATCACCATGGGTTCTTTCCCCCGGTCGAGAATTGCTCGGGTCAGGTTGAGAACGGACTGGGGTTCTTTGCGGGCGATCGCATCCAGTAACTCCATCAATTCCTGTTCTGGCACAGCACCCACTAAATCCCACACCTGCTCTTGAGTAATCTGCCCCGACAATAAGGAGAGTTGCTCCAAAAGCGTCTCGGCATCCCGCAGTCCGCCTTGAGCAAGTTGAGCGATGACCCAGACTGCCTCATCGGTAATATCGATGTTTTCAGAATTGGCGATCGCTCTCAAGTGCTGCACCATGGGTTCAATGGCGATGCAGCGGAAGTTGTGACGCTGACACCGGGAGATGATTGTGTTGGGCAGCTTTTGCGGTTCGGTGGTACAAAGCACAAAGATAACGTTCTGAGGGGGTTCCTCAAGGGTTTTCAGCAGTGCTTGGGCAGCGCTACCACTTAACGAATGGCATTCATCGACCACATAGACTTTATACCGACACTGCACCGGGGCAAACTGAGCTTTTTCTATCAGTTCTCGAATGTTCTCAACTCCAGAGTTACTGGCGGCGTCGATTTCTATGATATCCAGAAGAGAACCGTGGGTAATCCCCTGGCAAACGTGGCACTCCCCACAAGGCGCAGAAGTAGGCTGGTTGCTGGCAAGACAGTTGAGGGACTTGGCGAGAATTCGGGCGCTGGAGGTTTTGCCAGTCCCTCTCGGACCGGCGAACAGGTAGGCAGGAACGATGCGGTTGGAGGTAATGGCGTTGGTCAGAGTTTGTGCGATCGCGTCTTGTCCCACCAAGTCAGCAAAGGTTTGGGGACGATATTTGTGATGTAGAGGATTATACATGGTTATTCACGCATCCTTGGTTGTACGGGCGGTTGAAGAAGGCAGAAGAATGAAGGCAGAAGGCAGAAAATTTATTTTTATGCCCAATTGCCCTGGAGCCTTCTACCTTTCTGGTTAAACTGCCGCTAATTCGGGTTCTCGTTGCTTTTTATTCGGAGAAGTCTTGGTCTTTGATTGCTGTTTGGCTGGCGTTTTTTGTGGCTCATTGAGGGGTTGTTCGCTTTTAATTTGTACGGGCATGAGTAGCATGGATGCTGCCATAATGTTCTGAGAAAGAACCACCGGAGACAAAACCACAGGAGAGGTATTAGTATTGAGTTGCACCTTCACTTCCGATGCGGGAATAGCCTTGATAGCTTCTTTTAAATACTTGACATTAAAGGCAATAGACAGGCTTTCTCCTGATAGTTGAACCGGGAGGACTTCTAAGCTACTCCCCACATCGGCTGCATCAATCGATAGGGTAAGTTGTTGGTTTTCACTATCGAGGTCGAGTTTGATAATATTATTCTTCTGAGAAGCCATGACAGCGACCCGTTCCACAGCCGCCAAGAATTGAAGGCGACTGACATTCATTTGGCGATTGAATTGGCGGGGAATGAGCTGGTGATAGGCGGGATACTGACCTTCTAAGGTGCGTGTTGTCAAGGTTGAGTTCCCTTGAAATAGCACTTGGTTATCTTGAACCCAGAGTGCAATTACTGTATCAGGGGCGGTGTTTCCTAGCAGTTTCTCCAGTTCTTGTAGCGCTTTAGCGGGTACAGTTACCTCGAATTTCAGGTCAGTTGAGTCTTCGTTTGGGTCAGTTGTTACCTCAATATTTGGCTCGACCTGATTGCTGGTTTTAATCACAGCCAAACGGTGACCGTCCGTGCTAGCAAATTCTAGGGTATTGTTTTCAAGGGTTAGGTGAACGCCACAGAGTACCTGTTTGGTTTCGTTGTCACTGGCAGCGAATAACGTGCCGCTCAATCCTTCTTTGAGGGCGAAAGCTGGCACGGTTATCTGCGTCCCCCCTTCAATGGCTGGGAGTTGGGGAAACTCTTGGGCATCCATTCCCCGGATTTGGTAACGCCCGGATTCACTGGTAATCGTGGCAATAAATAATTGGTGATGATCACCCTGATTATCCTGATGATTATCACTGAACTCCTGCCCAACGTCCAAGGTGAGTTCGCCTGCGGGGAGGTGGGAGACAGTATTGGTTAAAAGTTTGGCAGGTAGAGTAATTTTGCCAGGAGCATCGACCTGTGCCTCAAAGCTAGTTTCAATTCCCAGTGTTAGGTCAAAGGCAGTTAACCGTACCTGTTGAGCTTCTGACGAAGCGGTTAGTAAGACGTTGCCTAATATGGGATAGGTAGGCTTGGAGGGAACGGCTCGCGTTACTAGAGAAAGGCTGGTGTTTAAGGCAGAAGTTGGGGCGTGAAATTTCATGGTTGTTAAGCAGAAGAAGCAATGGTGAACAGAGCTATCAGCTATTAATCAATCGCTAATAGCTGATAGTTGGAGAAGTTACTGAGCTGGAAGCGCTGTGGTAGACTGAGTATTACCCGAAAGCGTTGGTAACTCGGACGCGCCAGGAATCATTAAAGGTAAGGTCGGTTGCAGATTCTCCCAGACCAAATGTTTCATGGCTCCGTCGAAGCCCACGAAGTAATTGCGCCAGTTCTCCAATGTCGGCTTTTTGTGGCTGACTACTCGGCAAGCAAAGGATTTTTGCTTCTTGCCCACTTGTTCACGAGCCGTCTTGAAGGCAAAGACACACAGGGATTTGAACCGAGCATCTTTGCCCCGTGCTGCAATACCATTGGTAATAGCGTGGCAGGCTGTAATCTCATCAATGAATTGTTGCCATTCAGATGAGAAGGTGGCTTGGTTTGCACCAGAGGCGCGGTAGGAGAGGGGGACTTGGTGGAGAGGCTGGTTCTTGTCGTCCAGCACGATGACCTCGAAGTATTGAGTATTGCCGATGTTATCGTCATTCTTGTGTTCGGAGGTGTAAACGCCCAAAATCACGGGCTGGTTCGCGGCTTTGGAGGCTTCCTTGTCATAGGCGAGGCAAGGCGTGCGGGGGCAAACCAGCATCCGGGGGTGGGGAATGAGAATTCCTTGTTCTTCTTCCCCAGAGGACTCGAAGGTGTAGGTGATGAGTTTTGATTCATCAAAATCAATCCATCCGGCTTTTGCCATCTGGGCAGCGGGAACGAAATAGCCGCAAAGTTTTGGTGTAGTGCCACGCAATGCCTGGATTTTCGGCAATCGGGCGTTGGGGTCGAGGTATTCGGGAGAGGCAAATTCGTCCCGTTCGATTGCGGGTTCGGCTACGGGTTCGGTGGTAGAAGGAATATCTTCTGCGGGATTGTTGACAGAGGTTTGTACCTCAACTTCTTGAGGGGTTGCTGTTGTTTGTTTAGCCATAGTTTTTGAGGAAAGAAAGTTTGCTCAATAATGGAGGTCGTAGTCCGCAAACCCCAAGTGGGAATAGTCCCAAGCTTCTTCTAGTTGAAGTAGCGTTGATTCATCGTCGGTTGATACGGTATCGCCGACGTTTGAGGTGAGCGTACAGGCGAACGAGGGCGAGTCTGATGCTGTTTGTTGTGGATGGGTTTGAGGAATATTGGGCTTGACCTGATGCTTTTTTTTGATGGTTTTCTGCGACATAATAGTTGTAAGTTGCTCCGATAATTACTGGGTTATCGGCGCGATAGCGCAGAAAAACGAAATCATTCACGTCTTCACGCATTGGGTTTTGGCGTTCAATTGCCGAACCAAGGTAGTGGCATTGTTGACAATCCAGCCGGATTTTTGGCATTGTGCGATCGCGTCAGCTAAGGCTTCAGTAGAAGTCAGCAATTTGTAGCGAATGAAACCACCATTGACTGGATAGACATAGGTTTGCCACCCCTGAGCGACTTGCACGTAACTCACTCGTTTGTAGATTTGCATTTTTCAATGTTCACTACTGGGAAACAGCTTCTAAAAACCTAGATAAAGCTGGACATTACCATCTGGTCTAACCTCACCCTTCGGTGATTGATGAGGATTTGCTTTCCTCACCCGTTTCCATGTCTACTGGCGATGAAGGCTGATGTTCCGTCTCACCCAAGGGTGAGGTTATGCCTAGGATAGTCTAGGAATATGTCCTCTAGAAGAAAGCAGACCAAGTGATTTCCCTGGAACTGCCTACTTTGTCAAAGTAAGAGTATCAGGGCTATAGCTGCTCTTCATCCGGTTCATCATCCTGAACTTCCGGAGCCTCAAAGACAACTTCAAAACAAGAATTGGGGATAAACCGATTCAAAGCTCTGACGTGATCCTGGGCATCTTGACGATTAAAGAACCGAGCTATGGTACACCTTTGACAATTGGGTAGGAGTCGAACAATTGCCCAAGGACGAGTCAAGTTTACTAGAGGTTGAGTTCGCTGGGATGTTGTTTCTCCCTTCCTCAATGTCAAACCATTTTGCACAATCGATACCAGCCGCTGCCATGCTGGGCTAGTATCATTAGGAAGGATAGTCCAATCTTCCACGGGTGCGGGTAACCAAGTCAAAATGTAAGGTTTGCCTTCTTTGATGACTTGCCAAGATAGGCGACGGCTTTGTTTAAGGCATTGATAGCCTTGCTGCCGGAGGACAGCACAAAGGTTCTCGCCTTCCTCCCGAAGGCGAAGCCAGTCTCGATGCTTCATAGTCAGTAAAAAAAGTAAATGAGTAAGTGGGTTACTGTTCGTGATCCCCAAGGCGATCGCTAGCACTATTCCTGAAATCCCATAAACGCGATCGCCCGATGCTGGTGACCCTATAGATTAGATATTTAAATCACACACTCAATGTTGCATAGGCATCTTTGAACTCGACTCAGGCTTTCACACACAAGCAACGAACTCCGTTGCTTCTGGTTGATGGTCTTTTTTCAACGTATTAAGAATGGCAATAAAAAAACACCTTGGATCGAGGTGGAAATTTGGTTCAATTTGTGCATAAAGCCTTTCATGGCTCCTGATTGGGAAAACAGAGTAAATTGATCAGTTCGGTGGGAATCTCCTCAAAATGCTCCAAGACGAAATCCATTAGGGCAAGATGGCGCAAATCAGCAGGTTGAGGACGGCGATAGCTGCGACCTCGACTAAACCAACACTGAACAGTAGAAATTGAGCGAGAGCATACAGCAGCGAGTATCTCTTGAGTCACGGGCCATTTGGCATAAAACCGCTGAGGTGTCATTCCGAGTTGGCAATTGCTGTAGAATTGAATCAGATCTCGCTCTCGTTGAGTTAAAGGACGGTTTCGGGTCATAATAAGTCAAAAGTCAAAAGTCAAAAGGCAGAAGATACGCCAACTGGGGTTACACCAAGCGACGCTCTAGATCCTCTTCCCAAGCCGTATCAGCAGTAACAATGGCTGAACTGATTGAGCCTTTATCCAGGAGAATCAGATATTTCCAATTCCACTGAAAACCCTGGTGAGGTGCGGGCTTTATAAAACGACCAATGACCACACCAAAGTCTGTTTCCGCTAACCCTTGCAATGGCTTCCAGCGAAGAGACTCACCGTATTCAAACTGGGGGATACTAAAATTGGTGAGATTCGGGCTTGCTATCCGAAAGGTTCTGTCAACTAAAGGTAAATCAGAAATTCCCCGACTATCTCCTTGCCGAATTGCATTCAGGTAGGCAGAGATTACGCTATCTTGGAGACTAGAGGTTAACTGTTCAATCAACAAAGCGGCGATTGAATCCGGTTCATCTTCCTGAATTTGTTGCCACTGAGTCTTGTTAATTTTTTCCAAAAAAGTGCTTAATTTCCCCAGTAAGTCTGATATGCCAAAATCATGTAAGGCTTGCTGATAGCCCTCTTGATAACTAATGGATTTAATCATGAATATAGCTCCTGTTTAAGTCAATTTCGGATACAGGAACACTTGGGTGTTGACTTCACCGCTTGTTCTTGATTCGTTTGGGTCGCAGCTTGAATCGCACTTGTTTGCCAAGGGTGACATCTGCGATGGCGCTAACGTCTACTCCGGCTGCATAAGCAGCCGCAATCTCATCTGTGAGGGCAACTGTGCGGGTACGAGTAGCTTTGAACTGGTCGGGAAACAGTGGGTTATCGGGCGACAGTTTGAGCGTCACTTTGGGTCGGCTGTTATCGCGGATTTCAATAGTGCGAGTTTTGCCAACCAGATAACTATCAACCAGACCTATTTGCTCAAGTTGGATTAAACCCTGTTTCATAGCATCCAACTCTGACTCTTTGCGCTCAATTATCTGGTCGCACATTTTTATTAGATGCTCTTTCTTAAGCTTCCAGAGTTCGATATCATTCTTAATAGAATCAGCAGCAAAGCAATACCCATCCACCTTGGATTCGGTAGCCTCGGCTATCCAAGATTGAATCTGGTTGAGTAACTGGTCATCGGGAGTTGCTACAATTAGTTCGGCTAGGTTTGCCGCTTCAAAGCAGAGTTCTCTCAGGGTAAAGGTACGGAATTGGGCTTCTAATTCAGTGAGGGTTAGTTCGCCAGTTTCTGGGGGTTCACTGACATCTACTGTAGAAAGAATCATTTTTCCTTGGGTTCTGTTCACAAGTAGCAGCGCGACAGCGCCCTCGCCGATTGGGAAAGTAAAAATAGACTTACTAACAATCAATCCTTAGCCATCAAAGCCTGGGATGCTGCTTTAATTTTGGCAATAGTATGCGCTCTGTGTTTCATGGCTTGAACACCACTTGGAGGGAATAACTTGCGCGGGAACCCCAAATAAGAATTCATCAGTTGCTCGTCGTCTGTGACTTGCCAATATCCATCATTCATCTTAGCGATCGCTGTTACTCTGGTATGATGGTTATGACTGTTGAGTGAACCCAGCACGCCGCCAAAACTTCTTATCCCTTTATTCTGAATCAGCAACCCTCGTTTTAACTGGGCATTGTTCAGCCGTCTCCAAGTGTGGAAAGTTTGCCGAATGGCTCGGATAAAAATTGAGTGACCCAGCCCGTTGGTGCTTTGACCACTTTGTAATAAATTTTGTAAGGATTCTTTTTCTTCCATCAACTCCTCCGGATAACTCCCAAAATCCATATACTGGAGGAGCCAATTAATTCTTTTAATTTTGTCAGTTAAATGATTAAAACTATATTGACTTAATTCCTTAAACTCTACCTCAGATTGTTTTCTGTTGTCGGTAATCGGACAGGTTGAGAAATTCAAAATATAAGTCCAATCACAGTATTGGAATGACCATTGCCTATTCCTCAAGGTATCCGCTTTTTCGCCTAACCACCAGATGACATCAACTCCAGCATTAAACAATGCCGTTGATTGATAGTTTAATTCTTGGGGTTTGATGGGTTCTGTTGCTACCATTAACGCAACCATATACCCGGTTGGGAATATAGCAACAACATCGGCAATCCTATCGTGGTTAGGCGCTACACGCAGGGGGAAATCAGTACCGACAATAGCACCGCTGTACTGCCCCAGTTCTTCCTCCAAATAGGACTTCAGGTGATTTTTGGCAAGTGAATGTACTTCAGTTGATTCAGAACGCCTAAAATCTGGGTAGTGCTGGCGATATTTGGCTTCGTTTGCATCCGCTTGGCTAATGCCATCGACTTCCTCCAGGCGCATCAGCAAGCGATACGCTGTCCACCGTACCTGCCACGCCGAATCGTGCAATGCTTTGATGACAAGGGTTTTCCCTTGGTCTGGGTATTGCAATGCTTTGAAAAGAGCAGCACATCGGGTTTCCTCACTAGAACTGGCAAGTTGTTGTTGAACTCCGTCAATTCCTCCTAAAACTAAGGAGCCGATAGGATTGGGTGTTTGCCCACCCATAACGACGTCGTAATCCTTGGGGTCGGTCATCAGTTGATGTTTGAGCTGGGCAGTTCATCTCAGTTCCACAAGCTGTCAGAAACTGGGACAGTCTGGTAAATATGATACGCCGGAAGCCCCACGCTGTCCTCCGCCAGAGTTGCGAAGGAACAGGCGGTGCTGGGTACGTCACATTAATCTGTGGGCATCTTTTCCAAGTCAAGTTCAGCCACTTTTTGCAAATACTCAAACCTCTTTTTGAGGGTTTTGTGCCGGGGCTTCTCAACCCAATATTCGTATTTTTTGCCAGTATGTTGCAATTGGGGACAATAGCATTCAACCAGATGCCCCAGATATCCCACTAATCTTTTAACGGGACGCATCCAGGCTTTAGCTAACGCTTTTGTTCTGAATCCAATTTAACTAAGAAGTAAGCTGATGTCCTAAATTGTACCCGTTCTCCAGAAGTAAGTTGTATTGTGGTGTAATGTGGTAGTTCTACAAGCGTTTCATTGGCAACGTATTTGGGAACTCTTGATATGTTGAGAACTTGAATTTCATCTAGGGTATAGGCGAAGGAGAAGGGCTGGGTTTCACCTTTAACAATATCCCAAGTAATGGTAACGGGGCGATAGGAGTTATCCAATTTAGTTACCACTCCATAATGGGTTCCTTGGGTTACCATATCGCCTAGCTCAAATCCCCCTGAGTTGGTGAGGGGTTCTTGTCGTGAGGGTGGGGTTGTAGAGTACACCGCAATAACGTCGCGGGTTGGGATATTTGAGGTCGAAGAAATGCGCCCTAAAAGAGGCAATTGCCCCGCTTTGATAAGGGCGCTGGTCGTTGCAATCATGGGTTAATGAGCGTTATTGTTTCTTCGGAGTCACCTTCCTCAGTCAGCAGTGGTATTCTGCCCGTTTGTTTGAGAAAGTCTCTCACGGGATCTGGCAATTTTTTCATTTTTAATACCTTCAATTCCCTGGATTAATCGCTGCCATGAATAATTATCTAGACAGGACAACCCTTTGATGGCTGCCTGGATGGTTTTAAATTTGTTGAGGGCATAGTCAGATTCATCCAAACCCGTTAATTGGAGGAATTGATAGTAGTCGATATGCCAGTATATAGCTCCTAAAGTCTCAAAGAATTCCTGCCAATTAACTGAAGGTTTATTGGTTGGCTGCATTTTGGGTAACTATTGAAAATTAGATGTGGCTAATCAAACAAGGATAACTGCTGGAAACTTGTCGGTTCGGGTTGTACCTGTTCGACTGGCTGGTGTTGATTTGTTCTTAAGGATTTGCGCTGGCGCTTTCCTACTCCTCGCTCAGCGGCGAGGAGTACCACTCGCTGGCGGATGTCCCGTGCTAATTCTTCATAGTCTTGACGAATTTGGGCATAAGTAATAGGATGATTTATGCCCATTAATTCCCAGAATGTTTGACCCGGTGGCAGTTTTTGATGTTGGGTCAAAACTTGATTACCCAGATACATATAAACTTCGTACCAGCGATGTGATAACGGAGCTTGCATGGTGGCAGGGTACATAACTGCCAGAGCTTCTTCAGGCGTTGCTAGTTCACCGATTTCCCCAGCGTCGATTTCGGTGGCGATTGATTCAAATCGAGCTAGGGGAATGGCTTCAAGTAGCCACTGGGGAATCGTATCTTGCCAACCGCTATTGTGGGTAATAATAGGTCCGGCTAAGTATCTTTGGTGAGGAAGGCTGCATCCGGCTAATTCTAGCAAACAAGCGGAAAATTGCTTATCCATCCCCATTTTTAGAAGGGCTTTAATGGCAGCTATTGTACTTGGACTGAGACAGGGAGTAGAGGCTGATGTTTCTAGGTTGAATAGAGGTAAAGTTTGGCTCATCGCAGGAGTTGTTTGGGTGTAAAAAGCACTAGGAAGTAAAAATTAATCGGATGGCTGGGCGATAAAGTTCAAAGCGTTAGTTTTTGAACCGTGGGGATTGCTGCGATTAATTAAGTAGCAAATAAGTTCGGTGGGGATTCCCCAGGCTTTGCATTCCCAAACTGTGGTCAGCCTTTCCGAAGGTCTAACAACAGCACTGGTGCAGAGTGAATGAGTCAGAATAGCATCCCTGAAGGTTTTGGCTTCCGTCTCTGTTTCAAAGCCAAAATAGGAAACCTTTCTGGAACCATCTGGGGCGGTAATGGTGGCAATTCTTTTCGAGAGGATGTTAAATCGCCACCCATCAGGAGTCAAATCAATTCGTTTGACGGTTATTGAGTTTTGAGTCATGGATTAGAGTTCAACTTCTGGAATGGAAACTACATAATCTTTTGCAGATAGTTGACCTTGAAGAAACGCGGTGAGAGGGTCTTGGTCGGTTGGGGTAGACGTATTGATTCCACTTGGCTCCCTCAGTTGGCTCAGGGTTGCTTCAAGCCGGTCTTTAAATGCATCGTGTTGTTCCTGACTGTAGCCAAATCTCAGACATTTGGGTGACACTTCATCTGTGAGGAGCCAATAGGTTAATGAAATCTCTTCAGCTAAATAGGTGTCAGTGTCAGCTAAAAGATAGAGTTTAAGCTGTGTATGCCAACTGTTTTCTAGATACTCTTGGTGAATTGGGTAAACTGTCCAATCAATAATTTGAGCAGATTGGTAATTTCGGATGATTAAATCACAAGTTGACGACAAAATAATGTCACCATACATTACCTGTATTTGCTCATCCCAAGTTTTCCTGTTCTCCGGACTTCTCTCAAAGATTTCCGGCGCATTTTGGCTTAGCTGATTAACCCAATGCTTAAGCTGAGGGTAATTTGCCAACAATGAGTCCACGGGTAAACCCATTAGGTGCTGTCTGATGATTTGGTGGAACTGCCGTCCCAACTCCAGCCGCTCTTTTTGTTGTGGGGGTATCGTAGGAGCGACCCACCCTTGGTAGACTTTGCGGAACTGGTTTGGGTCTTTTTCTAGTAAGTTCAGAAGATTTTCATTAAGGTAGTAGTGCATGGGGCGCTATCCATTTTAATTTCGCTCTTTTTGCAGCGCGGAAGCGCCCCTATTACAAATGAATAGAGTGCGATTTCGGTCAAGGTTTTATCTTGTCCGAAATTAGAGTTGAATTCTTTATGATTTATGCCCTCTGCTTTCTTAAACTAATTCCAAATAACAAATTTTGAACGGGTTTCCAAATCTTCTGTGTCGTAACTCAATGAGTTCATTTTCTGAGTGGCAATGGCTTGAGAATTTAGTCGGAGTAAAAGCTCATCCCAGTTAGCGGGAGGAAATTCCAAGTCCACGGTGGGGTCAATCAGGGGCAATGTAGAATGGCGCTTTAAAAGTTGTGGGAGATTCACGTCAGGCAACGGTAACGCTTCAAAGGCATAGCCAAACCAATGATTACCCCGACGAGATGTTTGGGGGATTAAAGTAACCTTAGTAAGAACCGAGGATATTTCACGTTCTGTGGTGTAGTGTAAAAATGAAGACAAAGCATTGGATTTGCCACTATTGAGTAAAGTAAATGACCAATTCAGTTCAGCATTTAAAAAGCACAACCCAATCCAATCTTGCTCTGGCATATTGGGAAAGGGTTCGCCTCGAACGGGTGGTGTGGCATGGAGAATTATCATGTCTAGGGATTCTCCAACGTCTTCTAGGCGGAAGGGGGACTCCATTACTCGATAGATGTGTCCTGATGCTCGATTTAAGCGGTATCGTTGAATTTGCATGGTTGAACGGTTTAAAGATTAAAACGTGCCAGAAACTTTCTAGTCCTGGCACTTTTATGGCAGGCGCGTGAGCGCTGAAAACACTTGTGTTAGCTATAAAATTGTACGAACGGTTTATAGCTTAGTTCAGGTGTTTCCGAATAGGTAAGAATCCCGTAGTACCTATTGGTTCGATAGGTGCTTGGACAGGAACGGAAGGCATTAATAATGGCTGATTTGAGGGGGCGAGAGTCGGGGGCGACGGCGACGCGATCGCTACCATAGAGTTTACAATGGGTCAGGGTTCCCAGTACCCTTTCGGGATGGTCTTGGAAGTAGCGGTTGATGGGGATTGGCTTCCCTGTAGAGTTGGTAAGGGGACTATCAATGGTTTCTCCCCATTGGGTACTTTCTTGAGGGGGGTCACTCTTTTGCAGGATAATCAGGTCAGCGGTGACTGAGGTGTTGGCGCTTTTGAAGGCATTGTTGGGTAAGCGCACGGCTCCGATTAATTTTGCCCCAAGGGATGCTAAATAGTGGCAGAATTCTGGGGTTGAGTCCAGAGTTCCAGTGGAGGTTATTGCGGCAATAATGCCACCGTTTCGCAATGCGTCCCAGCTTTTTGCCCAGAAGTAGTTGTGCAAGTTGCTGACAACTGGGTTGTATTTGGGGTCAAAGGGGGCGGTAGTTCCGAAGGGAAAGTTGGAGATAATCAGGTCGAAGCTGTTGGCAGGGAGTTCGACGTGTTGAAAGCCGATTTTGGTGCTGGTGCTACTGCCATATACTATAGCATCGGGGTGGAGGTGACGAGCGATCGCGCTGGCAATAGGGTCGATTTCAATGAGAACCCACTCAGATTGGTGGCGATAGTCTGAGGGTTGAAGTCCGGGGAATGAACCAATGTTACTGGCGGGTTCCAGGATGCGTCCTGATTTGAAGCCCAGGTTTTCTAGAACACTCCAGATGGCTTCTATAATGTCTTGAGGCGTTTGGAAGGCGTTGTCGGTATTGAGGTCATTATCGGGTAGCAGTTCCAGGGTATCCCGGTTGATGGCACTAGCGACGGTTCCCCATCCGACGAAGGCGGCGAGTTGGTGGCGTTCGTCTTCGGTGGGTTTTCGGTTTTCTCGTTGGAGTTGTTGGAGGAGTTTGACAGCGTGGATGTTCTTTTGGAGTTGGGTTTTTATGCCTTTGGTTTGGGGAAGGTTGTGGAAGTTGTAGGGCGAGTTCATTGTCTTGAGTAGAACGTTTCGCCCTTTTTTGAGCAGTCGCGTTTGAGGTGGGGGAGGTTTCCACAAGCACTCTGACAACGCCTCGTTATCGTACAAGATCGAAGATTTCATCGACGAAGTTCGGCACTTCATCAATAGTTTTGTTTAGCAATCAACTTATCCGAGATGTGAGTAAAGAGATGATAAAAAATTAAAAATTGTGTCTTGGCTAAAGAACGGTAAATCAAGGATTCAGTATGGTTAATTTGCAAGTTTACCAATTAACTGGGTGGCATTATCTTTCAAAGGGTTGTCATTTTGTTGAACGCTTTTCCAAAATAGAGGCATAAAATGTTCTATATGAGCGGTGATTTTAATCCAAGTGACTTGACTCAGGAGGATTAAATTGACGAGCGATCGCCAAACGCCCGAACAGGTTTTGCAAAGCATTCTCAAGGATATTCAAGTTGGCGGCAACTTAACAACAGGGGACATTACCCAGATTTTGAATTTGCTGGTTATTGTCAAACAGCCCGACTCTTTCAAGCCAACTGGGATACCCCACAATCTTCCTCGCAGTGGCACAGTCAAGTTTGTGGGACGTGCAGAGGCGCTTGAAAACCTACACGAAATGGTGCAGCAGAATAACCAAGTGGTGATTGCTGCCATTGAAGGTATGGGCGGAGTCGGCAAAACGGAACTGGCAACCCAGTATGCTCTGCTTCATTTGCTGTTGCTCACCTATCCAGGCGGTATCTGTTGGCTACGGGCGAGGGACGAAGATGTTGGCATTCAGATAGTGCGGTTTGCTCAAGCCAAATTGAGCGTCAACCCTCCGGAGGACTGGGACTTACCGAGACAAATTGATTTCTGCTGGTCGCGCTGGCATGAAGGAAACGTGCTGGTGGTGTTAGATGATGTCAACGATTACCCAAAGGTGGAGCCATACTTGCCACCCCAACCCTCCCGGTTTAAGGTGTTAATCACAACGCGGTTACAGTTAGATCTTCCCCAGTCATTGACACTCGATGTGTTAGATGAGTCAGTCGCGTTGGAACTTTTACGGGAGTGGGTCGGAACACAAAAGATTAACCATGAGTTAGCAGATGCCAAAGAGCTGTGTCAAAGGCTGGGCTATTTGCCACTGGCACTGAATTTGGTAGGGCGCTATGTGAAGAAGCGGAAGATTTCTCTGGCAGAAATGCTGCGGCGATTGGAGGGAAAAGGACTAGGACACCCATCTTTGGAAGTGATTGAGAATGACCGCACTCGAATATTGAACATTGAACGGGGAGTAGCCGCTGCCTTTGAATTGAGCTGGGAGCAATTGAGTGGTAATGTTAAGCAGTTGGGATGTTTGCTAAGTTTGTTTGCTTTGGTTCCCATTCCTTGGGAATTAGTGGAAAGTGTAGATCTAGAGATAGATGCAGAAGCTTTGGAAGATGCCAGAATTGAGTTAGAGGATTTACATCTGCTTCAAGATGACAAAAAAAATGAGGATACCTACCGCCTACATCAACTGATTTGGGAATTTTTTAAAGACAAATTAGAAATAGATAACAAAAGAAATCAAATAAAGCGTCAATTTCTAGAAGCTATGTTATCTCAAGCAAAGCAAATATTAGAATCATCTAATTTTACTCATCCTCATTTGAGGGAAGTGATGAATTATTTGCTTCAGAAACCGAGTGAAGGACAAGACGAAAATTCCCTTATTGAATTTCTTGATCTTTTATTCCGCCGTTATTATTCATCTCATCAATATCTTTATGATACAGGCTATTTGGAAAATGCAATTGATAAAATGGAGGCTCTAAAAAATTATCTAAAACCACTAAATGAACCTAAAGCTAAAGTTGTAATAGGTAAGTTACTTGGTCATGCTTACTACAATAATGACAGGCTCTACGGAAAACAAGCGATTGACAATATGATGGCAGCAAAAGAAATAGCAGCCAATGCCAATCAAACTCCTAATGAAGATAGCCAGATGTGGGTCTGGTATCAAATTTTTTTACTAGATCATGTTCGTAACCTACGTTCTAAGCGTCCTGATATACACCCAGAGCTAACCTATGAAAATTTAGAAAGTGAGATAGCTACTTTACTTCCTGACACTCTAGAACAAACTACTACTCCTCCAAAACCTGATGAATGGTTCTTCGTATTGCGTGCAGCTCACTACTGGGGACACCGTGGAAATCAAGTTGCCTTTGAAGTGGAGTCTCTTGTAAGTAATTTACCTGGTGAGATTGAGAGTCAAATATTAGAAAGGTTGTCTGAACAGGGAATTTATTATTATTCCCTTGCAGCCATCTTGAGAGCTGTTAATTTACGTCTGTCATTTCCTGAGCAATATCAACAGTCTATTGCTAACTTATTACAAGAAGTTCCTTATATACCCGACTGGTTAAACACTTGGAATGCAAGTCTTCAAGCTAGTGACAATGACTTTGAAAGGTTTGCAAGTCCTTCACAAGCAGTTGGGGACATAGCTCACCAGTATCGAGGAATTGCAGCGGTTCAGCTTTGGAGTTATCTTTATTATGTTTTTCAAGGGAACACTCAATTTGAGCTTCAACGAAAACTCGAAGATATACATGGTTTAGTGGATACTTGTATTGAATTATGGAAGAAAGCTGACGAGCTTCTCGATCACGAAAATGGTGAGCAAATAATAAAGTACTATACCTGGATAGCAAATCTAACAGTCATGCTGGACTTAGCAGAGAAATACAGTTCTGGAGAACAACTTCCTAACTTGAACGAAGAAGTTATCACAGAAGTAAATCAAAAGCTAAATAATTTAGAAAATGACTATGATTTAGTCTACGAAGCAGCAAAAGAAAGAAGCATACAACAAGTCAAAAAATTCTACGCAACTATATTCAAGCTTAGGCAAACAAGATAAATGATTGAGTTTTGCTATTCGAGTTAATTAGTTAGGCTTTATTACAGAGACAATGATAGGTCTAAGCCTAAGAAATTGGCAACAAAAAAATCGCTTCAAATCGCAGATGCATTGGGAAACTTACATTATGACTGCTGTTTCAAAAATCCACTAACAAATTAGTGGCATCGTAATACTTCCATGCTGTAATTAAACAGGCGATATTATCCTATATAAATACTGGTGAAGGCACTTTGCAGGTTACAACATACACGCAACTTATCTATGATTTATTGTGATTAAGCAAGCGATCGCAGAAGGACTCGCTGATTTAGAATTGTTGCCAGATAACCCAACGATTCAGGCTATCCTTGCCGAAGTTCAAGCAAGCCTTAATATCAATTCCGTTTAAATGCTCATCCTTGCAGTACGACAGTACAAGGGTTTGAGGCTATTTTTACAATGACTACCTAAACAGAAGTGATATAATCTGAATAAACTTCAATAGTGTTTTGATGCAGTCATTTCCATCCTATGGGGAGTTGCAAGTTGGATTAGATTGGAGTAGGTGGAGTTTTATCCCAGTTCACTGGAGCCAGAAAATCAATTATGGTAGAACCCTTGTCCGTTGTCGCCGGAGCAGTTACCACGCTGATAGTGCCCAAAGTCCTAGAGAAAGTCGTAGAGAAAGTCGGCGAAAAGATAGGCGAAGCCGCCTGGGAAAAAAGTGGGCAAGCCATCCAGACGGCGCGTGAGACAGTCCAATCCAAGTTACAAGCGGCAGGTACAGGCGGTTTGTTGGCACGGGCACAAGCCAATCCGACTGAGGCTAATATGCAAGTGCTTCAAGCCGAACTGGTGAGCCAAATGGAGACAGATCAAGAGTTTACTGCCCAGTTACAAGAACTCGTTAACCAGATCCAATCCCAATCTCCCGCAGTGCAAGTGATTCTAGATAGGCTAGGGGTAAGGGGCAAGCTAGAGGTAGGGAAAATAACACAAGTCAAAGAAGGAAAGAGTTCCGACAAGCAGTTGATAGGTAGGAACTGGCAAGTTGGGGGCGATGCAAAAGTCGGTGACATAACCCAGGAAAACCGAGGTGGCAACTAATCAGCCTAGAGATAACCTAAATCCAAAAATGCAGCAGGAACTGCTGAACAATCTCACAGTGGGTGGCAATCTTTCCACTGGAGATATGCATCAGACAATCAACAATTATTTTAGTAGTCAACCACCTCATCAGCAGGAACTGACTATCGACTGGATGCGCCAGCATTTCAAGGAAATCCAAGACTTTGCTGGTGCTCGCTATACTCCAAAAATTCACGTTGAACTCCCTGAAGCCTGGGTCTTTGAGGGACTGGGCAGAACCGATGCCTTTTTTGACCGTATCGAAAACCTATACGGTCAACTCTGTAGAAAGTGGAATAAGGCAAAACCTTCAGAAACGTTACATCAGAGAATTCCAGAAATAGCTCAACGATTAGAAAGCTTAGGTCAGAGCGTTAGTGTATTAGCTACTGCATTGAAACAAATTGACAGGAATGAATTCCTACCGATTGATTTTTCCAACATTGCTACCTTGGCTCAAGAGATAAAAGAAAAAGGATACAACTGCTACAGGGTAGCATGGGAAACAGAATCACCACCAGACGAGGAACGAACAGAAACAGCAGAGGCTAAAGAAAACAATCGCTCTCGACGAGAGTTACTAGATAGCGTTCGCCATCATATCTCACAAGTTCGAGAGGTAGTCAGAGAAATAAAGGAGTTAGCAACAAGTCACAGCTCTGAAACAGCTAACAAAGGAGCGCTCCTGCTTTTGGGTAATGCTGGCACAGGGAAGACACATCTTTTTTGTGACGTAGCTCAACGTCGGCTCGACAAATTTCTCCCTACAGTAATTCTGCTGGGTCAGCATTTCAATCAAGGCGAACCCTGGACTCAAATGATGCAGCGCCTGCACCTTTCATTTCGTGATCGCAATGAGTTTCTTGATGCCCTAGATGTCGCTGCCCAAGCCTGTGGACGCCGTGCGCTCATCTTGATTGATGCTCTTAACGAGGGCGATGGCAAGCGATTATGGAGAGATGAACTCTCAGGTATTCTCAGTGTCTTACAAAATTATCCACGCATTGGGCTTGCGGTAAGCTGCCGTACCTCATACGAAAGAGTTATTATACCAGACGGACTCACACCTGATAAATTAGTTAAAGTCAAGCATCGCGGCTTTGAAAATCACGAGTACATAGCCACAAAAACATTTTTCGACCACTATGGAATTGAACGTCCGAACGTCCCCCTATTAGTACCAGAATTTTCCAATCCGCTCTTCCTCAAAATCTTCTGTGAGGGTCTATTTAAACGGCAGTTAACTCGAATTCCTACAGGACTCAAAGGCATTACAGCTATCTTCAATTTTTTCATAGATGCTGTTCACGAAACACTCTGGAGACGACTTGATTATGACAAAAAAACTAATCTCGTTCGGCAAGCTGTGGACAAGCTTGCTGCTTACATGGCTCAAACAGGAGAGTCCTGGGTGGAAAGAGAACAAGCAAAGAGAATTGTTAATGAAGTTCTCCCTGCAACAGGATATCAGCAGACGCTGTTTGCTAATCTTCTCAGTGAGGGATTGCTGGCTGAAGACATGGTTTACCCGCCTTCAGAACAGGGAAGTTCTGAATTTCAGTCGATTGATACAGTAAAGTTCCCCTACGAGAAATTTAGCGATCATATCATTGTTCGCTATCTACTCAATACCCATCTTGATCGAGCTAACCCTGTAGCATCATTCAACACAAATCAGCTGATCGGGAGATTGCTGGCTCAAGAGTGGGAAGCATGGCGCAATAGCGGATGGATTGAAGCTCTTAGCGTCCAATTACCAGAACAGACTGGGTGCGAATTAGTGGAATTGTCTCCACAGGTTAAAACTTGGGATGTCGTGCAGCGTGCCTTTCTCCAGAGTATTATCTGGCGCGATCCAACCAAAGTAACTGAGGCAACCAAAGACTATCTCAATGAGATTTTTAGGGAACAGGATGGTGCAGAAGCGGTCTACGACTTACTATTGACTGTAGCTACTGTCCCAGAGCATCCTTTCAATGCCAAATTGCTCCATTGCCACCTCATGAGCCTTGAGATGCCTGAGCGTGACGAGCTGTGGTCTATCTATCTGTCTTACCAATATGAACAACGCGGTGCAGTTGATCGCTTGCTTGAGTGGGCTTGGGAAGCAGAGAAAACGCACATTTCAGATGAAGCAATTGAACTTTGTGCTATTGCCTTGGCATGGTTTCTCACTACGTCTCATCGCTTCGTTCGCGATCGCGCAACCAAAGCACTTGTTGCCATGCTTCACCCAAGACCTCACGTCTTAGTGGAGGTTATCGAGCAATTCCTGGACGTTAATGATGTTTACATACTAGAACGCCTCTACGCCGTAGCTTACGGTGTAGCAATGCTTAGCAACGAAGCTGAGGGAGTGGGAACACTTGCTAGCAAAGTTTATGAATGGGTATTCGAGGCTGGCACACCACCAGTACACATACTTTTACGGGATTATGCTCGTGGCGTTATCGAAGCCGCAGCCCATCGTGGCATCCTTCCAACCCATGTAGACATCGAGCGAACTCGCCCACCGTATCAAAGTGCTTGGCCCCTTGAAATTCCTACAGAAGAGGAATTAAAGTCGTATGGCAAAACGAGTGAGAACATGGATGACCGTGAGTGGGCGCGTTCGGATTTATACGACTCAGTTATGGGATTTGGAGATTTTACTAGATATGTCATTGGCACTAATAATGGTGATTTTGAATGGTCTTCCCGCCGTAGTGACGAGCCAACTACAAAGCAAAAATACGAAGAATTTATTGAATCTCTTACTGAAAGACAAAGGAAAGTATTAGAACAATATAAGATAGTGCGCTCAAATATTTCTTTCTGTAAACGTCTTGATGCTGCAACACAGAGGGAACATTTTGACGGAGAAATCTCAAATGAAGAATTAGATAGCATACTTGCCAGTGAAGAGAAAAAATTTCTGAGAACAGTTGGGAACAATAAGAGAAAAATTTTCCATGAGTTCGTTTTGCCTCATCTAGAAGATCCAAAAGGTAAGGAATTCCAATTTGATTTGTCCATCGCACAGCGTTGGATTCTGAAGCGAGTTTTTGATTTGGGCTGGACAGTTGAAAGATTTGGAAACTTTGATCGACGGATAAATTACAACGATATACGTTCAGCAAATAAGCCAGAACGGGTAGGCAAGAAATATCAGTGGATTGCCTATCATGAATTCCTTGCTCATGTCGCAGACAATTTGGAGTTCGTCGGTGATGTTGGTTTAGATGACTCTCCTCAAAGTTATGAGGGTCCCTGGCAAATTAGCAGTGAGACGCGGGACATCGACCCGTCACTTCTATTACGACGATTACCTAAGCGCGATCGCACCAACAAAACCACTTCCTGGTGGCAATTGGTTCAATATACCTTTAATGAGGCTGATAAACAAGAACAAATTGCTTGGATAGCACAAGAGGATGACTGTCCTGACCCACGCCAGCTTATCGAAGTGACTCGACCGAATGACGGAACTGTGTGGCTGACTCTAGAAGGTCACTACCGATGGATTGAACAAGGACCAATTGAAGAAGATCAGTATGATAGCTTGCGACGAGATATGTGGTTTCAAGTGCGAAGCTACATCGTTCATCGAGAATACGCCAGTGAACTGTTGCAATGGCTCAATATTCAAAACTTTATGGGAAGATGGATGCCGGAATCAGAGTCTATGTTCGATGTTTTTCTTGGAGAATTCCCTTGGGCTGCATCCTACAAGGACAAAAATGAAACAAAGGATTGGGTTCAACCTAGTCGCCGAAGAGATGATTTGCCCTCTGTAGTTGTCACAACAACAGAGTACTTACGGGAGGATGGAACATTTGATTGCTCAATTGACGACACAATATCAGCCTTAATACCATCTGCATGGCTGATTAGAAACATGGGACTACGATGGTCTGGTGGACGATTTAGTTTTGTAGATTCTACCAATGAGGTTGTAGCGTTCAACCCATCAGCGGAGGAAGTTGGTCCCTATACTGTCTTAATTTCCCCAGAAAAACTTACTCGTTTTCTCTCGGAAAATAACTTCGAGATAATTTGGACTGTACTAGGAGAACGTCAACTGATTGGCGGACATCATCGAGAGTGGCATGGACGCTTGGAACTTTCAGGAGTGTATCAGCTATGTAATGGTATCGTACAGGGGGAACCACTTAAAGCATGGTACAAAACCCCACAGTAAGCTTAAAACTGCTTGTGTTGTATCATTTTGCATTGGCAAATATATTTTTACTAACTACCTATATAGTAGATATTTTACCTAGATTAGCCAGGGATTTTTTTTGTTTATTATATTAAAATTAAATCAAGGCTTTAGTTTTACTGTTAGAGATTCCGAGGAAGTTATTCAAGATTTAGGTCAGCCACCTTGTTTAGATACTCTAATCGTTTCGAGAGAGTTTTGTGGCGAGGACGTTCAACAGAATATTCCCATTTTTTCCCGGTCAACCCATAGTCTGGACAATCAATTCGCTGCAAGTTAGAAAGCCGACCCACTAGCCGCTTGATGGGTTTTAGCCAAGCCTTAGCTAAAGCTTTGGTACGGAAGCCAATTCCTACTTGAAAATAACTTTTGTCTTCGGAAAGTTGATAAACGACATTGGCAGAGAGGGAAACTGTTTCAACTTTACTGAGTTCACCACGGTTATAACTTTGGGTTGTATCGTGGCATTCTATAGTGAAAGGCTTACTGAAAATAAGATTAACAGTAACTACAGTTCCTGGACTTTCCCAACCTTCTTTAATCACTAAATCTCCGGGTTTAAGTCCGTACAATCCTTGGCTATTCATCAATTGGTCAAGATGCTGCTGCCAAGCTTGTCCCCAAGCCGCATTTAAGTCAAAAATTGTGTACTCTTTTTCCCGTTCACTTTGATTGAGCTTATCAATCAGCCTTAATTTTAACTCATTTTGATAGTCAGGATTGATGTCAACTATTTCTAGAAGATTAATGGGAGCAGAAAGCGACAGCCAAAGTTTGCAGCGAATCCTCAGATCAGATGGGGAAAGGCTTCTTGATGCCGCTTCTAACTTGGCTCGATCCGGTAATTGTACAGTACAAGCTATGGCAAAGCCAGGAAAACCCGAAAGTGGGAATATCAGTCGTTCACAGCGATTGCTTATCGTGATGCGATCGCTATCCTTCTCGACAGCCTCAACCCCGAAATAACTGGGTTGGCTGAACATCAAAATTTCCCCATCTTCTAGCTGAACGACTGTCTTTGGCGGTAGACAAATAAATGTTTGATGGGGGATAAATTTGGGGAGAGGTTTGATGTGGAGTACCCGGATTTCATCTTTGGTGTAGGCAAAAGAGTCGGGTTTTTTAGAAGGTACACTATCCCAGACAATGGTGATAGGTCGGTAGGAATTAGTATCTATTTTAGAGACAATGCCGTAGTTGTGCTTGTATTGGACAAGTGTTCCAACTTTAAATTCTCCTAATTGAGGGGGTGAAGATTTGGGAAAGGGATGAATAATGGCGGTGACAATTTGAGTTTTTACGGTTTTACGTTCCTGTAGAAATAGAGTATTGTGCAGAATTTCTAATGTTGCTTGGGTGTCGATGTTTGATAAAGCAGATGGTGAGATTGATGTCATGATGCAAGTGAATCTGAAAAAGCAAACGGTTAAAAGATATCGCCGTTTGTATTAATTCTTATTGGTCGAAGAATTTGGCAAGCGTATTAGGTGAACTGTACACAGAACGGCTGCTACCAACTCCCCCATGAAAATAGGTAGCAAAACGCTTCAGTCCTCTGGTAAGAGTTAGTTGTGCCAACATTTCTATCGCTTCAGCGGCAACTCGTTGATTAATGAACAGAGCTTGTTGATTTAACCTAGCCATCTCCGCACAAGATAAACGACTTGATTGCAGAGCTTCTTTTTCAGGCGTTAATAATGTCGGCGCTACTACACTAGGAGACGGTAGGTTGACGCAAAAATTTGGTGTATCGGGGTGATTAAAAGCATTTTGAAGCGTCAGAGAATGGGTAGAACCCAATAGCACTTGACCCGCTGGTATCCCATTACCCTGATTACCGCAATCCAGCCACCAAATATTAGGAACTTGATAGTTTAGATTAATCTCCAAGGTTTTGGCAATTTCCGTTCGTGCCGCCGCATTGTCCACCGCTCCAATAACAACAGTCACTTTCCCCCATTCTGGCTTAACCATTTCCGCTTCAAACGAAGAAGCAATTGCCCGAATTTCCAGTCCATAAGCCAGACTGTACCGCCGAGCCAACACTTGAGCTTTATTGAATCCCATCTCAGCTTGGACAAAGTTTTGCCGAGGTATATTTTTAGACTCAACATTATCCGCGTCAACAAAAGTAGCAAAAGCCCTCTTTCCCCCTTGGTTAAGGGCGAGAATTAAACGAGCGAGGCTGGGAGAGAGAAACCCGCCCGTTCCGCCACATCCGACGAGGATAAATTGTACATACCGAGAATCTCCTACCATGACAGGTAGGGCTTGGCTGTATTCTGAATCTATCATTATTGTTTCTGAGTCGTTCTATCCAAAATTAGCTGAGGCATTTGAAATATCCAATGAGCTGGAATATGCCAAAAGTCACCATATAATCCAACTCGCAGCCGAAACGTCGGCTGGGAAAAGAGAGTCCCCAAGACTCCAAAAATCCGGAATCCCGTCTCATCAGCGTCGTCTGTAGAGGAGAAATCAGCACTTAGAGTCGGGTGAGAGTGAACCTCAATCAAGGTATTGTGGTAAGATGCTCCGAGTACAGGTTGAACCGAGGTCGGAGTAGCCGTTTGAGCCGGGATATCCAGTTGCCATTGTCCATTCAACCCGTGCAGATAAAACAGAATTTCATTCGGATAGGCTTCTTGAGAGCGCACAAGCATTTCTGTGAACAATTGTTCAGGTACTTTGGGGTAATCTAGATGCAAGTAGGGTTGAATCGGCGCAAGTCCCCCAATTGGACATTGAGCCATGGGAATCATTACCTCTAAACCAACTCGCTTACCTCGTTTAAAGACGCCATTACCAGCTATCACGTACTCAACCATCTGAGCCTGGATAGGCGGTAATGTGTCAGATTGGGCAGTCAGATATTGCACCAAAGGTGGTATGGTATTATTCATAAAAGGATTCGGTTGATGACTTCCTCGACCGTGCCAGCCTGAGGAGTGTCGCATTCTAGAGCAGACCGATAAGAGCGGTATGGGATCAAGTCGCGGAGTGGGTAGCGTTTCTTCCCCGCATCCTGTAGGGTAATAAGGTGCGATCGCACGTCATCGGGATAAGCTTTTGATTTCCCACTGGCACTATCGCCATTAAAGGGACTAGAGAGAAAAAGCTGCCAAACGTGGTCAAGGGTAGCTGAACAAGCATTGGGAACAGAGTTAGAACCAAAGCAAATCGCCCCTGAAGGGGAAACATTCGGTAGGGGAACATGGAAAACTTCGGCGAGACTGTCGAAGTGGCGAGACTTCACCGCCCAGAGATAATAACGACTTCCCTTCCCCATGAAAATTAAACCGGGTAACGGAATATCCAGTCTGAGAGGTTTGTCAGCCAGAATGCAGCAGATTAGGTAACGGTTAGGAGGGATAAACTTAACCAGCCAATCCCCCTCAGAACCACTCCCCCAGCGGACAACACCAGGGGGGAGAAATCCTGAATCCACCGATAGATGAGTGAAAGCAAATCGAACAGCTTCTGGGGAAATGAGTTTGGTGATGGTTGCTTCTCCCTCTTGGTAGCGAACGATATATTGCCCATCTAAAATCAGCAATTGACAGAGAGATTGATGGTTGATTTCCTTGTGAATCAGAGAATTGGCAATAATCGAAGGGTCAATCGAGGGAAGGGGCGGGAGTAGTGTCATGACATTTTAGCTTGATTCCAGAGGTCAATGAGCGGCAAATATCGGGTCTTATCTGCCGCAATCCAGCGTCTAAGTTGGCTTTCCTTATCCCATAACTGCAACGCCAGTTTCCACTGTTCGGTCAAACCATCTAAATTTTGCCTTGACCAGGCAAAATATTCCATACATTCCCAACACGAATCAATCCAAATACAATTGGTCGAATGGTCTACAATACTCAGGGCGTCGTACAAATAGCCTAAGGGTTTAGGAGCATATTGACAGAGAATTTCCAACCGATCAAAATCCAGTTGTTCGACGGGAAGGACAAAATCTAGGGTTATCCCCAACCGCTCTTGCCATAACGAAACTGGAAATTCCTGACCCAAAAGGTAAATAAGGAACTGGTGAAATTCATCAAACTCATCAATTCCCCGTTGATACCAATCCAAATCGTGGGGATAAACCGTAATATACGACATTCGCTCCTCCAGCGCCTCACCCCATTCCCACTCAAGTCCGATGGGAAAGAGTCGTTCTTCAACTAGGCGAAGTAATTCCATTTCTTTGGGACTGTGAGAGCATTCCCCACCCTCAGAATCTGGTTTGATACTTGCTGTTGATTGAGTCCACTCAGCCGGAAAATACTCCCGATACAGCGACAATAGAATAACTTGTTGCGAAAGCCTTTGTAAATAATCTATCCCCTCTGCAAACGAGAGGGGTATAGAGAGTAAATCAAGGAAGTCTAAGGCTTCAGCGTAGGTAAAAATCGGAGTCATTTGTACCAATCAAAAGCCAAGCAGTGGAGTTTGAGCAGGAACGGGTGAAGCCGATTTGAGAGCAGAGGTAGCCCGCCTCGTTTCCGTAGAGGCTTTCTCCCCGACGTGAGTGACATCTTGGAGTGTTGGCTGAAGCGGAATCAGCGTTTCAAGGGTTAATCCGCCTTGAATCTCTAGTGCTTTAAGTTGTACCGCCAATAGAATCACTGGATTAATATATTCAGGAGCATTCTGCCAAATTTGCCAGGGAGTCTGGGTATTGCCTTTTGTCCCAGGTCGTTTGACAATTTCAATTAGGGTTTCGCCCTCGTTTTCAGTGCGTTTAAAGGTAGCATTGGCAATATCTGGATAGAAGGGAAGCAGGGTATCAGTGATGGCTTGGTCTGTAGCAGCTTGTTCAGGAGTCAGGATAATTTCCTGACCTTCGAGGAGAATTTTGGGCATGACTAAAATGAGGTTAGAAAAGCGTTAATTGGTGTTGTTCAGTCGGAGAGGAATCAGTTTGAGACAAAGGTTTGGCAGGAGGCAACTTGCAGGTAGATGCTGGGGTTGAGAGTTCTCTTTGAACGGTTAGTTGTTGCAGCCGCTTCTTTCTCTCAACTGCTGCAGCTGCCCTTTCTGGCATTTGGGACTCTAACTCCTCCAGCATCTGTTGAATAACTGGAGGTAGGTTGAGGGAAGAGAGTGTAGTTGTGGTCAATAGGGGCGGGTCGTTCTTGATTCCCACGCCAATTGATACGGTTCGGTTTTGGTTATCTTCAGAGCTGGGGAGAAGTTCTAAATGAATAATGATTCGGGCTTTATGGAAGTTATAGCCGTCCAAATCGGTGGTAGGGACACCACTTGTGCTATCATCTTTCCCCGATGGCAAATGGGATTCCCTATCGCTATCTGAAGCAGAAGTATTGATTGTTTGGGGCTGTTCTTGAGGTACTGGGGTTGGCATAAGGCTTTCAAATTCGGAATTCATCTAGACGCGAATTCATCTGCTCAAAACAAACAGGAGGTGGTAGTACAGGAGAACCAATGCCTTGCACGATAAAATCTCCCTGTTCGCCACCGAACCAAATCAAGGTAATGACCGTTTGAGTCGGGTCGTAGTTAGCCACTCTTTTTGCGGTTTCAGTATCGGGCCAAGAGCCATTCATCAAAGTTTGAAACCCTTCATCTTGCTCACCCAAGTAAAATCCAGGTGTAGTTCCTAATAGCCATCTTTGTCGCGGACTAACTCCGGAGTCTTGAGAATAGATGGCGCGGGTAGAATCAATTAGCACAACTCCGCGTCCGGTCTCTAAATACCCCTGCCAGCCAAGGGCGGCAATAAGCTGGTAATTGATTTTAAGGAATTCCAGGCGAATGGAGTCGTTATCAAGGTCGAAATTTCGGTCTGGTTTCATGAATTTCTAGCATAATAATGTAAGGTTTTGTCAGTAATCCCTTGCCCGTTAAAGGTTCCCCACTTGTAAGCACATTCCCCCGGCTTGTATTTGGGAGATAACTGACTCCACTCATCCCAAGCTGGGAGTAAGTTTGGGCTGATGTATTTCAGGCTCATCCCGATAAAAATCCAAGTCTCGTACTGGTCAGCAAACCGGGGATGAATCACTTCTAAAAGGAGCAAAGCCGTGTTAATATCCGTGTTGAGTGTCGTGCAATTAGCCCTCTGAGTCCGGTTTTTTTTAAATGGCTATGGCGGGGCATTTTAAAAAGTTCTGATAGGCGAACAGGGTTTGTCATTCTGTCAATCGCCCACTGGGGCGCGTGCGCCACCTCAGCTTGGTCGGGTCGGCAATGGGGAAGCCACTTGTAAGAGCCGGTCAGGGGATGAGGAGAGGGAGGTAGAACAGATTGCAATCCAGTACCCCGCAGTTCCAGAGCTTCCCCTGGTGCTGTAGAGATTTTACAGGATTTGAGTTGGTGGTTGATGCCGGGAAGAGAAAACAGGTACTGAGCGCGTCTTGGTCTTCCAGAGGTGAAAGCGACAGTTTTGGGAAGTCCTCTCCCTCTAGATAACTCCTGAATCTTAGCATGAGCGCTTTCTCCATCGACATCCACAGCCAGCAGGAATTCTGGCTCGGTTTGTCCGCACAACAAGCCAATACCTTGGGGGATTACTGGGTAGAACCCCCGATGTTTATTTAGAACTTGCACTGCTCCAGTTTGGGTGAGTAATTTTGCCATTTGCGAAGGAGAGAATGGATGGAGTTGCCACTGATATCCCAAGGGTTGTTTGTTGCCATTGGTAGGAATAATGAGCCAATGTTCTGGCAAGATAGATAAGGTTGAAATAAGGGGGTTCATTTAGCGCAAAGGTAGAAGGGTATAGACGAACTTAAAACCTTTTTGATCTATAACCTTGTTGTTCAATCCAATCAACAATGTCTTGATTGGAAATTTGTCCACCTTCCCTAGGCATTATTGCAATAAACTCAGCACAAAATGCTCGTTTTAAGTCAGCAGCAGCGCGAGAACTATAACCTCGGTACATTTTGATTGCATCCTCACCGTTCGTCGGCAAAAATTGATTGAGAATATCCAGGGCAAAATCATTAGGACCAGAACCACCGTAACCCCATTCGTGACCGTCAGGACTGCCGGAAATACAGGTTCTGGGAACGTTGCTTAAGGCAGAAGAACCCAAGTTACTGGCATGACAGCGCATGGCAATTACGTCTCCCTTGAACTCCCCAGCCAGCATCCATCTCCCGTGGTAAAGACCATAGTCGTAGTCTTCTGGATGGTTTTTCATGAACCCAGCGGCTTCAACTAAATTTAATTGAAGGGCAAATGATAATGCCTGTTGTGCCGTATGTTCGGGATAGTTTAATGTACCAGTTTGATAGCAAAACTGCCACATTATTTGTAGTTGTTGATAAACCTGAAATGTTACTGGAGTTTGGTAGAGTCCCAGGTCTTGAAGTGCTTTTTTGTCTCTCATTGGCTCGGTCATAACTATAATAAAGGGGGTTGCCCCCCTCCTTTTCAGGCAGACTTTGGCGTGTGACGCTTTAACTCAGCATGGAACCAGTTATCGATTTGATTGGGTTGGGTGAAATCGAGAGTTTCTTCTCCCGGTTCTGTGTAAATGACTCGGTCGTATCCCTTAAGTTCTGTGCCATCTTTGTCGTAGAATGTGATTCTGGCAATATTACACCAGGGAGAGTCACGTCGTTGTGTGCCAACGTCAAAGTTATTTTCTGCTAATTTTGACGTTTGAATTTTGATGTTTGACTTCAAAACTTCGTCAATCTGTCGGCGGTGAATCAAAGCGTGTGTGGCTCCGCTGGGCACGTCACTTAAATCAATCAAGATTTTTTGTTGGCTTGGGGTGAGCTGTTTAGCTATCAGACGATTGCGGAAATTAAGCCAGTCAGCCGCTTGTTCTAATTCCCAAATATTCATGGGTAGAATCCTGTTCTGAAGTGTCGAATTCTGGGGCGCGTCAGCGCTTCCTATCTTGTTCAGAGATTTATGGGCTGCTGATTAGCCAGAGTTCTGGTGTTGGGGGAATCTGGCTTTTGGCACTGGTGAAATCTTCATCGCTCCAGGGAGGTGTAGATTTGACCGAAAAAATGGGTACATGGTTGCTGAGTAGATTGGTCGAGTCAAGTTCAACCGGGATTAAGGTAGAACTGATTAAATCAATCCATTCCCAAATAGCAGTCCCAGGGGGAGAGTTCATCAGAAATTGGGGCGCATTAGTAGACATTGTTGGGGATGAATAGCCTGTATATTGGAAGCCGGGATAACTGGAATTACGACCAGGAAATATGGAGCGAGCGCTCCTCGTCTGAGGTAGGAGTTTGAAGGTCAATCGCATCACGGATTAACCCCCAAGATACCCACCACGCTCGGTCAAGTTCTACCACTGTATCAGAAGATGTGGCAGCAACTTCCATCATTTCTTGGCGAAGCTGTACAATTAAATTAAGTCCCTGATGGAGTTTCGATAAAACTGTTTTCTGCTGATTAATTTTTTCGGAACTCCCCAATAAAGTTGGTGCATCTAGCTGCATCCCTACAGGTAGGGGGATAAGCGCAAGATACTCTCCAACAGCATGATTAAATTGATGGGATTGGGGATTACTCCGGTGCAGCGAAACTTGGCGAAGAGCGGCTCTGGCTTTTTGGATAGTGTGAAGTGAGATAATGCCAAGTTCTGTAACAAAGACTCCTTTGATAGCATCAAATCGGATAGCCGTGTGTTGGGTGATTATCTCTCCCAATGAAGCAATTTGACCGAGTTTTTGTTTGAGTTGACTGGCATTCTCTCCAAAGGAACTCCAATCTAATTGTTGGGGAGCATCAGCTTCCACGATAGCCTCTTGATAGCCTTTGCGAGTCTTTTCTCGAACCAGAGATACCAGTTTTTGGGAAGCCGCCGCTACCGAACGGCAAGGGTAGACGTGGGTTCTTGGTGGGTAATTAACTCGCCCATATTCGACGTACAAATTACCATCAGGCATCACCCAGCCGCACCAGAATTTATTGGAGTTTTCTTGTGGGGCAACATAAATCAGTTTGACCTGTTTGATGGCTTGAGTTTTATCGACTCTCATAAAAAATTCACGATGAATTTTGGGGACTTGAGCTTTTCTGTACGTCTCAAGTCCCCAAACTGTGCTATGTTGAACTTACCGGAGAGTGATTACATCAAGAATTGTCAACAACATCGCCGCAGTCATCACTGACAGCCCAGGAGACTTGGCGATCGCTAACGTCCGAGGGAGTAGCCACAGTCTGCGGATCTGGAGCCGCCCACGTCGCTTGTCCCGATCGCGCCCAGGCTCGCAGTTCTTCCAATTCCCGGGTATCGGAACCAAACTGGGCTGGTTTGACTTTAATTTGACCCAGCAGTTCACCCACCGTCACCTGTCCGGGATGGCGCTGGGCGTAGGCAACAGAGGCACAGTGTTCTGCTACTTTGCGAATCTCATCTCCGGTAAAGTTGGCTGACTCCAAAGCAAGCTGGTGAACTTCTTCCGGGGACAGGATTAACTTGTAGCGTTGGAGTTGAACTTGCCAAATTTGCTCCCTGGCGGCAACACTGGGCAAATCTACGTAGAAGATTTTGGTGAACCGACGCAGGATTTCTGGCTTAAAGCACCAGGGGCGGTTAGCTGTCGCCGCGACAAATACGGATGAGCGAGAGTCTTGGAACCATTTCAAGAAATAGCCGAACATCCGCTGACTCGTACCCCCATCAGTTTCAGTACCACTACCACCAGGGAACATTTTATCCATTTCATCAATGAACAAAATGCAGGGTGCCATACTTTCCGCCGCTCTGATGGCTTCCCTGAGATTGGATTCCGAACCCCCCAATTCCTTGGTCATCAGCTTACCTGTGTCTAAAACAATCACCGGTAAACCCCATTCCTGGGCAAAGCACTTAACTGAAAGCGTTTTACCCGTACCCCCCACACCGACAATCAGCGCCCCTTTGGGGAAAGGAATATTGTACAATTCCTGGGCTTCTGGTTCTAGCAGTGCAGTAATGGTAGTCGCCCAGTCGCTGAGTACAGGCAAACCCTGCACCTGCACGTCGGGAGCAGCAGCGTATTCAATGCCTTTGGCAGCAAACTTGGCTTTCTTGATATCGGAGATAACATCAATGCTACCCGCATCAAGGCGGCTGTGAGTAGTGGCACACAGTTGGATAGTGTCATCCATCCCCTCATGAGTCATCCCCAAAAGCGCTCTGACCATTCGCTTGCGGTCAGTGGTACTAAGCTGTACTGGGAAGTTTATACTTTGAGATGAGGCACTCTTTTGCAGGGCTTTGATCCGATAATCGAGAATTAAATCTGTTTCCGGTTCAGTGGGTAGGGGATTTTGGGCATCAGCAACTAAATCTTGAAATACCCGTGGCGTCACTAAACCATCATGAAGGATGATAACTCGATTAGGCGATCGCTTGACCGCAAACCAGGCATCTACGGCTAATCGAACTAAAGCCGGATTGGGAGATGTTCCGGCAATAAAGGGATAGAGGTCTTTGAGCAGGAACAAGGCGGGACGGGGATTTGAGGCGGAAATACACTCCGCTTCGATGTATTTGAGCAGGGCTTCTACCGGATGTCCTTGCGCTTTATAGTTGGCAACAGGGGACTTTTTAATCCCTGCAAATTGTCCGCGTTTTGTGGTAATTTCTGCTTTCTGAAGGCTATGAGCGGAGTCCCAGATGAATAAGTCAAACCCGACTGGCTCGGCAATTTGGGCGGCGATTTGATTGGTAATTGAAATCTCGCTGGCTGTGGGACTATCCACAGCAACGGTGGCAATCCCGGCGTTGAAGTAGCGCTTGATTTCTAGAGCATTAAATGCCATTCTTGTCAATCTCCAATATTAACACGGTCGGTAACGTGCAGGTTGGGTTCTTCATAGAATTCGGGTTTGATTGTTGTTGAAGATTTCCCCAGTTTGTCTAAGGCTTCAGTTAGTTTTGTGCAACTAGAGCCTTGGACGTTGAGAACTTCGACGTTGAGAGGTTGTCCTAATTTGAGCGTGATTTGGATTTGTGGAGTAGACATGGGTGAATTCAAATTCTTCCTGTTTGGTAATTGGTGAGTCTTATTCGAGAGGGGACGATAACTTCCCCTCGGCATTCTTGAAACCTTCTGCCCTCTGCCTTGGAGCCTTTAACATCACCAATTATTCCAATCCGATGCACCATCAACGCCCGTTGTCAAACTAACTTTTTGGGTTAAATTAATTCGGGTTGAGCCATCTTCTAACGTAGTTTCCGTGTAATCCCATAGAGTAGGTGGATAATGGATTTCGATGTAGGCTCGGTCGTGGGCTAGCTGAACTTCATTGATAAAGTTTTGGACAGGCAAAGTCGAGGAACCATTCATTTGACCAAAGGCTTTTCCCAAGGCATTTCGATTAAAGTCCCAAGGGTCAGCTTGCAGTTCAAAGCATTCTTCTTGAGAATTCCAAAGGAAACCGACATCAAGCAGGGCAGAGTGTCCGGGAACATTCAAATCCGTGCGCCGAATAATGATTTGACCGTAGGCAATATCGCGGCGGGAATAGTCGCTGATTAATTCCACCGGATTCTCATGGACTTCAACTTTAGCGGCAATTCCTTTTTGTTCCAGGAGGTTTTTCAGCCCTTGGACGAGTGCTTCTTTGTGGATTAACTGAGTTTTGACGCTGGAAAAGTGAGACATAAGCAATTCACGCATTCAGAAAGATAGGGATGGTGTTTGGGTTGATTAATGTTGCGGATTAAAGACCACCCAATCCGAGCGGTCTAACCCGGCGGCATCAGCAATGTCTAAGAGTTTTTGCTGTTCACCAAGAAGCTTTTGGCTGATTTCATCCATCTTTTGTTGCAGTTGTGATTTACTGGAAGCATCCAGCTTTTTAGCATTGACACTGGCTGTGTCTAAAATCGACTGTAAGTGACCCATCATGTCAGCCAGAGTGGGAGCTGTTTCTCCTTGGGCGTTACCGATGAGAACCTGAATTTTCTTGAGTTGCTTGGAAATCTTTTTGCGGAAATTGACAGGTTTCTTACCCGGTTCCCACGCGGCTAAATCGTCCAAGAGTTCAGCTGCAAGTTGTTGTCCTCCGGCAATTGCAGCTTTTGCTAGGTTTTGCTCCAAGTTTTGGTCGTAAGCCTCAATGAATTGAGTAATTTGGTTGAGGCATTCTGCCTGCTGCTGATTGAGTTGGTCAGACAAAGCTGGTATGATAACGGGACGAGCGATGATAACTTGCAGGTACTCTTCAAGTTCTTCCAGTTGAGGAAATTGGTTGAGCAGTTGAGTCCGAGCAATTTCCTGAGCATCGCTGTCGAGGTTCCAGGCTTTGGCACTCAAGAATTGTTCTATGCGATCGCTAAATTCAGCAAACCCTTGTTCGTGCTGTTGCTTGAGTTCGGCGCGAAGCGCGGGTGCCAGCACGTCTCGAATGTGGATCATCCGCTGCCACACGAGAGGGGCGAGGGAGATGGAGCAGACTAAATCACCGTTATCTTGGGTCATCCATTCTTTGACTAGGGCGATTTCGCTCCTGAGTTGAGAGGCGGCTTCGTCGAGTGCTTTGAAGACGGAAATGCCTCGGAGTCCAACTTCAGATTTGGTGATTTTTTCTAAGTCGGATTCGGCGTCTTTTTTGTCGGTAGATTCTTGGACAGGTGATGCAGGAGTGAGAATCTGTTGCCATTTGGGTGCAGTTTTGCGGGAGGCGTTTTTCAGTCCAATTTTGAATCGGATTCGGGTTTGGTTCAACGCAGTTAGGTTGTGTCGATGCACCACAGCTTCTTTGAGTACACTGGTATCGGATTGAGACTCAGAAACTTGGCACTCAGTTGGGCAGTTTTTGTCGCGATTGGCTTGGCTACCACCCGTTTCTGTAGCATCCTGTGGAAAAGCGCGATCGCCTGGTCGTTGTGCTGATGAATTGATAAGCATTTGGGGAAAAATGGGTGACAAAAACGGATTGAGTATCTTAGTGGCAATATTGGATTAGAAAGGTTTGAGGCTATTTTATTGTGCCTATTCAACCGTTATCTTTCTCACAGCTTAGGCGCGTCAGCGCCAAAATAGCCGAGGTGAAAAAATATAGTAAAAGGCAGAAGGTTTATTATTGGTACTCTGGCACAGTCGTCCCTAACTTGTTCCGCTCGTAAAGTTGATGCAATCTACCTACTTGGACTTTGGACAAAATCAATATATTTTGCGGAAACATTACGCAAATAACAAAAGAAAAAATGGCTCCTCTATCTCAGCTCGAAGAAAAGCTCAGAAATACCGACGGAGTGAGGGTTACAGAGTAAAGCTTAGAAGACTTGGCTCTTTTGATTTTGACAAAATGGCTGTTTTTTAATAACTTTATGGCGGGTTCTCGGCTCTTTTTTTTCACCTTTAATCCGTCCGGGAGAATAACCTCGACGTTTGGGGGATTGAGCCGGAGTACCCAAAGACGAAATAATTCGATAGAAGTCCCGTTGAACTAAGCTGGGTGTAACTTTGAGCGATTCAGTTTGAGTCAAATAACTCTCCCAAGGACGGGGTAAAACAGTAGCTAATTTCCTGGCTTTCCACAAATTGAGATAAGCTAACAAGATCAGTTGGAACCAATTTTCCTCATGATGAACTTCAGGAGTAAAATAGGTAGTCATTAACAATTTTTGTTTACCAAAACGAAAAAATAGAGACTATCAGCTACGAGAACGGATAACTTATCTTTCCAGGGAGCTGATTCATAATTCAGGATTTTTGTCAATTGAGTTTTAGCGACATCAACATCTTTTTTATCGGCATAAACTCGTTGTGCAGACAAGGGAATTGTCCAAGAGACATTGAAGGCTTCACTAGCTTCTGGCAAGGCAGCAACTACCGAGTAAGAGTGACCAATGTTTACAGGTTTATTTCCTTTAATAGCATTGGGTTGATAGATGTAGCTTTTGTCAGACAAAGTGGCTGAATAAGGTCTGGGACAGGGAGTTGCATCTACTCCAAATAGGTAGAAATGCTGCTGAACGGGGTCAGGAACTGTAGCCGAAATTACCGAAAATAAGTCATCAATAGCTTTGGGATAGTCGGGATGACTTGGAGTCGGCAAAAAATCTTGAATACCTTTATACAAACTGTTATAATCTCGGCGGAACAAAGGATTCAATGATAGTTCAGCGACTGAAGAAGCTTGTAAGTTAGATGAAAGAGAATCGAGTAACTCCATGACTGAACAGCGGCGCGAACCAAGAGCTTGATAGAGATGGTTTCTCCACGCTCTGAAATCCTGGACATCGGCAGCCAATTTTTGATTAGTCATTTGCTAAAACACCCGGCAATTTGGTTAGCGTAAAATATACGCAAACTTAATTATAATATAGGAGTGGTTCAATCTGTAAGCTAATGACCCAACCAAATTCCTTGAAGACCACTCAAGAAGTCTCGATCAGAGTCAAACAAATCAAGGCGACTATTCGTAAGCTAAAGCGACAAATCCAAAAAATAGCTTCAGAAGGAGAAGTGGCTCCGCCTCATTGTCATGTGATTCGTTATCAGACGAAGCAAAATAAAAAAATTTACTGGTATTATAAACTACAAGCCATTGAGCCGATTTTTCCTAGGGCTAGTGACAATAATAAAAAAAGCAAATACTTATATTTAGGAAAAGCTGGAAGTGAGGCTCATATTGATGCTGTGGAGAAAGTAACAAGAAGGGGACTTATCGATGAATTGGAAAGAGTTATTAATTCTCTCCAGGAAAGTTATTTAGATGTTTGTTTTCGGGGAGAAACTGAGCCGGATCTCTCTGGAGAAAATGAGGGAGTTAAAGACGAGTAGAACTTTTCGGTCATAGTCAAATTAATTCCTCTTAATTAAGTTCAAACTACATTTGCGTAAAAGTTACGCAAATGTAGTCTTTTTGTCCAAAGTCCAAACCTACAGCATCGGCGACATAACCCTTAGTGCCTTTGCCACCAAAGTCATGGTGAGGAGATAGGGGAGACAAGGGAGATGAGGGAGATGGGGAAGATAGTGAGGATAGTCAAACAACAACCCCAACGGTAAATTTCCCTAAACTTGATTGCCTAAATGCTAAGAAATATTGTTAGTCAACCCACATAAGCCAGCATAACCAATCCCAATCGCATCCACTGAATCATCAACGGGAAGATTCTCTAAATCAAACAGCGCACTCAAGATTTCAGCGACTTCATCTTTAGACGCTCTCCCATCGCCCAGATGGGCTTTCCAACTCGATTGATGCAGCAAAACCGGAATAATCTCAGCTTCCCGATAGCAAACTAAATTGATAATCCCAACCGCCTGTAAAACTCCCCCGGCTGCCTTGATTTGTCGGGAAAAAAAGGGCATTTCTAATGCCGCCTTAGTGGGTTCAAACTCTTCCATCAACGTGACCAAATCCTGCTCCAATTCGGCTAAGCGTTCCGGAGTTGATAAGGTTTTTTTTGTTTCAATCGTTCCGTAGTCAATCAGACAGACCGTCCCGTTACTGTCTGTTGTTAAAATTGACCAGCCGACGGTAGCTAGTCCAGGGTCAATACCAAGCCAGGTATCTTCTGCATTCATAGGAGTTGCGATGTCAGCCATTTTTGCTTATTATACTTCTCCTAGGGTGACATAAGAACGATACTACTACTATTTTAGAACGGCTATAAAGGTAAAAAATTAATAATTAATTAACCTCGTGTCGCTTTTGATTTTTAACAACTTGCCAGTACCAAGTGCGGATGCAATATCGGATATGCTTTTGCAGCGATTTTGTAATCGAAGTATTTTGAGCATAGCACCAGTTCCAGCGATCAGCATCTTCTTCCGGTGTCATGAATGAGCGCGTACAGAAATCACTGAACAATTGCCTAGCACTGTCCGAAAAAGGCTGACCCATTAACTGCACATAGCGTTCTACGGTGAGCAGTTCCAGTCCAATAGCTATTGCTGCATTGTTGCGTCCAGAGCCTTTTGCGACACCAGAATCAAGGAGCGATCGCACTTTTATTCGGCAGCAGTAGTATAGAGGTATTGCTAGGGGAATAGGAAGCTGAATTTGATTGAAATGTTGGATAGTTAAAGGGTTAGGAAACTCTATAGGTTTAGGAAGTGGTGAAGTTTTAGGTAAAACCACAAGAGGAGATGAGTTCGTACAGGATTGAAATTGAGGTACAGCATTTCGTAGCCTTTCGTAACCATAAACCCTTCCCGTTTCTGTAATAATTTGCGACAAATTGCATAGCCAATCCGAATTTCCCCAAGCCTTGGGTAAGATGTGCCAAGTGCCAGCTAACCGCATGAGACGGGCGGGATTTTTGAGGCTGCGGTCAGCATCTGCGTATTCTAGCAAATCACGCTGAAGATGACACCATTGCTCAATTCCAATTGGTTCATCAAACACCCAATAGGAGTGAATTGACCGACCTCCTGTATCCACCTGAAATGTTGGTGCAGGAAGTTCTAGTTGCTGCCACAAATTCACCTGCTTTAATTTATCTAGGTAGTCGTGTTCATAGAATACAGCGCGACCCTGTGAGATATCCTTATTCTTATATCCACCACCATTAACAACCAGATAGACTCCGCGACCATAAGATTGATAAGTTTCGATAGCCGCCCAGCTTAATCGATTCAGTTTACAACCTTTGTCTAAACGTTTGCGAGAATCCTGGGAATGAAACAAGCAGGTGAGGTTTAGTTTATCGGTTGGTTGATAAGAGAGAAACTCTAAGTATTTTAACACTTGATAGCGGTCAGGTTGAGGAAAAGTCATCTTAGGCGTCGCTTTATTCATGAAGGGCTTTAATTGCCGTCATCGCCAACCTATTAAGTTTGGCGATGATGAAAACGTTTGATGATAGCCAAAGCCTCCGTGTGACAGTCTTGCCAGAGGTGAAACGGAAAGGTAATCTCTTGAAGTCCTTGTGAACGGGTAGCCACCAAAATTGATATTTTTTGCACTTGAGAGTTGGGATAGTTGATATCAAGTACCAACTTATACAGCCATGTTTGAAGAAGGGCGCGGCGAAAAATAGGAGTTGTCCATTCCCAGGTTGGTAGAGACGGACAATTTACCCCTTTCATTTTCCGTTTCCACAGGGGCCAGACACCTTGATAACCTCGGTTGCCAATCGGGTAGCCATCGAAGGTTTTGAATTCCAAAAGCCAGCGCTTTCCCGTCTCTAATTCAATGACAGCATCTGGTGTACCCGCAAAAAAAAGGGGACGGTGAGCAATGGTTTCTTCGAGGGCAATAATGTGGTACGGTGGTAGACTTTTTAAGTAGGGAAAGAGAGCTTCCCAATACTCCCTGATTTCATCATTAATTTCAGGAAAAGCATTTCCCTGGAGAAAGACTTGAGCCGCTGCGTGTAGTGTCGTTCCTTCAGAAGCCCGTTGTTGGCGTCGTTGAGACCAAGCACCTTCCCCATGGATTAAGTCGTATTGTTTCTGTTTTTTTTCCCAGTTAGTTGGAAAGGCTGTATCAATAATTTCTGTAACGCTGGGGTAGAGTATTCCATCAACGTCTCGCATTTTTTGTATTCCTTTGTATGAGACAATAGGGCAGGAGGTAACTTGATCGACTAACCTTCTGCCCAGAAGTCGGCTTCAAGCCGTTTGCGGTAAAGCCGGTTGGTTGGAGGAACCTCCCGCTAGAGCCATTAAAGCTTTCTCCGCCGCTTTTTCTGTGACCTCATGGATGAGTAAGTCAGTGTGCTTTTGTCCGATAATTTGAGCCACTTCAATAGCATCTTGTTCGAGTTTCTATTACATGACACACACCGTCGATTTGCGTCCCGAACGAGCTGCTAAATTCTGGCGATTGACTTGTGAGCTTGATTTTAGTCCGAAAGGGAGCGGTGAGCCAATCATTCAAAGCCTATTTCCGACACAGCAGTGGCGGAACGTCATGAGTTTTGGTGTGGGGATGGAGGTGGGGTTGAATGGTAACTTTGATTGGAATGTCGGTGTGGATAGCTCTCAGTTGGCTGAACTTTTGCAATTGCTTCCCGGTGAGTTAAAGGCGAATGTGGGTAACAAGGATGATTTAAAGGCATTCCTCGCTATTCCAGCCTATCGATATGAACTGGGTCATCCGGAAATCCTGACGAATGGAGAAGGGAATTCTAACTGCTACTGGCGAATTCAGGCGAGTGAGTTACAGAAAGTTGGGACAGCGAAATTTGCGCTTGTTTTCAAGGTCCCGAAAGGAACTGAATCGATTACTCTGGAAGGGAAGGTTTGGGCTGAACCAAGCATGAACTGGTTAACTGCCAATCTAGAAGACGTAGCAGCTAAGTTATCAGAGAAATTCCAAAACCTACTAGGACAGGGTAACGAAGCAGTAAGCCCCTTTGCTCGTGGAGATGCTGAGAGATGGACTTTAACTCTTCCTAAAGTAGGTTAATTGGCGGCAAAAGTGGTTCGCCTTTTAATTTCAGTTACTTAGAGGCAAAATCTGTGGCTAAGACCTACTATACCTTTCGCATCCGGCTTGCTAATGATAAATTGGTTCGGGTAGAGAAATGGGACAATCAGCATCAATCTAAAGGAGAACTTTCTAGACCTTTTCGATATAAGCAAAAACTTGAACAGATTACTCCCCTGCTTCAATTTGCTCTCACTAACGAACTTAACAATTATAAGCAGGCGCGGCAACTGGGAGAAGCTCTCTTCGAGACAATCTTTGATGATGTACTGAGTCATGAGTTTATAAACTTCTACCAAGAGGCTGTGGGGGACGAAAAACAGCTTTTGCGGATTGAGCTAGATGTTGATGAGCAAACGATGCCTGAAGTAGCGGCATTGCCTTGGGAGTTTATGTGCTTGCCTGCTAATGCTAATTTAGGCGATCGCTGGTTGGCTACAGATCCCAATATTGTTTTCTCTCGTCATCGTGCGCTGTGGCATCCTGCTCCCCCAATTCAGCTAGAAAAAGGTGAAAAGTTGAGGATTGCTCTGGCGATCGCGGCTCCTAAAGATTTAGGCACAGTAAAGTATGAAGAGGTGCAGGAAGCTCTAGAAAGTTTGGTGAAGGAGCAGGCTGAGCGGATTGAACTGCTGCCAATTGTTAACCCAGCCACTCCCACTGCTATTGATAACTTGCTTGAGCAGCAGCCTCATATTTTCCACTTTATCGGTCATGGGCAATTGCAGAATGAAGAAGGGGAAGAGGTAGGACAAATTGCCCTGATGAAGAAGGTATTCAACACAGCTTTGTGGATGGATGCTAGTTCCTTCAGCGAACTGTTCAATCGGTGGAGTCCAGGAGTTGTCTTGCTACAAGCTTGTGAAAGTGGAAGGCTGTCTGCTTCTAAGGCTTTTACAGGTGCTGCATCTAAGATAGTGCAAATGAATATTCCGGTCGTGGTGGCGATGCAGTATGAAGTTTCAAATATCACCGCAAGTCAGTTTGCCTATGAATTTTATGAACGCTTAGCTAAGGGTGAACCTGTTGATATTGCTGCTCAAAATGGTCGGCGCACAATTGGGTTGGAGACTCAGCATCGCAAGCGTGATTTTGCTACCCCCGTCATTTTTATGCGCGTAACAGATGGCTATTTATTTAAGCGTCAAGAAACTGAGGGTGAATCGAAAGCTGACGATCGATCTAGTGAAGATGAACAAAGGGGAGTTCACGCTTCAGGCGATCGCGCTGTAGCCTTTGGCAGGGGGGCTAAGAACAGCCCTATCGTCAGTGGGGACGGAAACGTATTGCAGTGGGGAAGCAAGTACAATGTCCACATTGGCAAGGGTGAAAACACAGATATCGGAGACAAAAGGTAGGAAACCTCAAGCCATGTCGGATGAACTAGAAGCAATCATCAAGCGTGTTATTGGGGCAAAGTTGTCTGAAGCTGATATCCAAAGCCTGATTTCCGATATTCAATTGGGAAATGCAACCCTAGCTACAGGTGAGCGCTCAATAGCATTGGGAGGAGATGCATCTGATGCGATTATCGTGACGGGTAATCGCAATGTAGTTGTGAAAGGTGCAAATGCCGAAGCCATACAACGGGCGTTCCAGGAAGTTGAAGATGCTCGACGCCTACGCACCTTACTCACCCACAATGAATTTGCAGATCGAGTAGAGGCAGTCGCTCTAACCAGTCACCAAGGATGTTTCGTAGGACGCGAAGTTATCCGTCAAGAATTGCAAAGTTGTCTGGCTGGAACCAGTAGCACCATTATTCTGCACGGGTCTGGTGGACTTGGCAAAACACGTCTGTTGCTAGCATTGCCAGATATCATCCCCAAAGAGCGATCGCTGTGGTACATCCGCAATGAAGCTGAGTCGGTTGAGCCAGACATTGCATCCTTGAGCAGAGACACTCAGTATATCATCGTTGTAGACGATGCTCACCGCTTCAGCCTGTTGTATCAGTTACGCGAGGTAATCGTTAATACTGAACTAGCTGGAAAAGTTACCCTCATTCTAGCTACGCGGAGTATTTTCAAAGACTCGCTTATCTATCAATTAGGATTACCGGGCGATCGAATTGAAACGATAGAAGTTAAACCGCTAGAAAACCAAGACATTGACCAAATTCTGCAAAATTCGCCCCACAGCATCACTGACCAAGATACCCGTCATGCCATCGTCAGAATTGCAGAAGGAAATCCCCTTATTGCTGGTATCGCCGCTCGATTGCATCAAAGAGGAATAGCCTTGATCAATCTGACTCGCGATCGGGTGCTAACCAGCCATCTGGATGAAATTCTTAAAGACTTATCCGAGGCAGAAAAAGAAGCTCCTAATTCTTATCAAAATTATATTCGTTATCTTCAAATCCTTGCCGCTTTAGGCGCTATCAATCTGGATGAACAAGAATTGCAAGCAAAAATTCATGAGTTAATAGGGATTTCTTACATTGACGAAGAAAGAATTGTGTCTCGCTTGGTAGAAGCCGATTTAGTAGAGCGATATTGGAAAACTTTAAAGATTGCCTCTGAGGTTTTAGCCGACCATATATTAGTTCAACACTTTTTTGATCCAAAAACTAAGCAAGCAGACTATCAGAAACAGATTATAGAACCATTCTTCAGTCTCAAACCTAGGGAAATTATGACGAATTTGGCTGAAGCCGAAGTCAAAGGTGAATTGCCTCAAGCTGGTTTACTACTCGGTCAGAAGCTATATGAGTTGCGTCAGGCACTTAATCGTGAAGGTAATATATTCCGGTTCAACCTACTGCACTGTATACAAGATGTAGCTTACCTCAAGCCTGATGACATTTTGCTGATAGTAGATTCTATTGTTAATGGAGCTGAACTTCCACCTGAATCTATTCAATACCGATTTTTGGGTTCATATGAAATTGGACATGAAATGGTTTTGAGTAAGGCTGTAGAAGTTTTAGAGTCTACGATTTATCGGGGGAGATTACAGGATTCAATTAAGTATTTTCATGAACTTGCTCTGTATCAAACTGAAAACAATAAATATAGTCAAGTTCGAGAAAAATCCAAAAAAGCTTTGGTTGAAATAGCTGAATTTAAGCTACGCAAACCCTATGACGTACAACTATTACTACTCGACAGGATTTCAGATTGGCTGGAAAAATAATTTTCAACCAATCTGTCTCTAAGTCTTGCTTTAATCCAACCCATGCTGAAAGTCGATTTTGACGGTACTGAAACTTATCCTAAGATTAATGAGTATGTTGAAGCTCTCTCTTCTTCAACACTAGAACAGGCTATCCAAGAATTAGAGGCTATAACCAAACAGGTTCGCAGTGCAGGGAAAAATGATACTTTCGGTCTCAATAATCTTCTAAGAATCTTTGGACAAACACACCTCAACCTTGCTCAAGAATTCATAACGCAGACAATAGCTAAAAACCTCGACCTTAAATACCATCTTGGCTTTGTTCTGGCAGGGATACGCTTGAGCGATCGCGAAATAGCTAGAGGTTACGTGCGCTCTTGGGCTGCACAAGACGACTCGGTGCTTTGGGTGGTGATCGCTCAGAGTTACCGCTTTATAGACTGGAGCCAACCGCAGCTTGAGGAAGAGTGGGATGTCCTGCGTCAGCTTGTAACTAAGCAATCTTCGTTGGTGGATCTGACACTCTTCTTGCCCATACAGCATCTTGCCCCACATAAGCCCGATCTGGCAGTAGAGTTACTCAAACCCCTAGAGCGCCGGTCCAGTAATCACGATGGGGGTAAAGCATGAGAAAATAGGTTGACACAACAGTTGTGAGTGGTCGGATGGTGTGAAGTTTTACAAAGTATGTTTCATTTAAGTCGAACTTCAAAAACTGAATACATCCA